>JASBTS010000190.1 GCA_030148305.1 Allomuricauda sp.
ATCTTTTATGTGCTGTTTTCGTTCATTTCATGGTTCGTGATCAAGGTATCCGATTTTATCCTTCGGGTGTTCTTTAAGACCAAAGGGGATGAGGTGCAACTTTCCTTTACCAAATTGGAACTTGGCGACTATATCAACGAACAAATGGAAACGGTACAGGAAGAAGATGAAGTGGATTCCGAAATACAGATTTTCCAGAATGCCCTTGAATTTTCTACCGTAAAGGCAAGGGAGGTCATGGTGCCCCGGACCGAAATCACGGCCGTGGAACTTAATGATACCCCAAAAAACCTGACCAAACTGTTCACCGAGACAGGTTATTCCAAAATATTGGTCTACAAGGAAAATATTGATGAGATCATTGGCTATGTCCACTCCTATGAATTGTTCAAAAAACCGAAGACCATCAAAAGCATATTAATGCCAGTGGAGTTGGTTCCTGAGACCATGTTGATCCAAGATATTTTGAACGTGTTGACCAAAAAGCGCAAGAGCATGGCGGTGGTGTTGGACGAATATGGCGGAACCGCTGGAATTTTGACTGTGGAGGACATCATCGAGGAACTTTTCGGCGAAATAGAGGATGAGCATGATACCACCGATTTGTTGGAGGAACAGATAAGCGAGAATGAATACAAGTTTTCGGCTCGTTTGGAGGTAGACTACATCAACGAAAATTATAAATTGGAGCTGCCCGAAGAGGAGGAATACGAAACTTTGGGAGGTTTGATCGTTAACAGGACAGGGGAAATCCCGGAACAGGACTCCGAAGTGATCATTGATCAGTTTACCTTTAAAATCCTTGAAGTGTCCAATACCAAAATTGATTTGGTAAGTGTGCGTATCAATACTGAGGATTAACAATTTCCGCTGCTTTTTAATCTTTCCTATTTGAAAAGAAAGTGGTATTTTCGCCCACTGAAAATAAAGAAACACGCAGTAAAATGGCAATATTAGAGAGTATTAGAAAACGGACAACCGTTTTGATCTTGATCATAGGTCTGGCTTTGTTCGCATTTGTAATATCCGGAGTTTTCAAAAGCAATGGTTTTGGAGGTGGAAAAGTAGGTTCTTCTGTAGCTGAAGTGAATGGTGAGGACATTTCCATTGAGGATTTTAGGAGCAAGGTAGAAACTGCTTCAAGAAGTTATCCCCCAAGTTTTACGTCCATGCAATTGGTGAACATGGTGTACGATCAAGAAGTTCGTAAGGCCATTCTCAACCAACAGTTCGAAGACTTGGGCATTGATGTGGAAAGTGATCAGATCATTGAGTTCGTAAAAACTTCCGGTTATGCTCAAATCCCTGATTTTTTGGATGAGAACGGAATCTTCAACGAAGAAGTTTTCAAAAGTGCCATTGCAGATTGGAGGGCCAATGATCCATTGCGTTATGATGCGTGGTTGCAGGATGAAAAAGCCATTATTGAAGCTGCCAAAGAGCGTTTGTATTTCAACTTGATCAAAGGAGGCGTAGGTGCCACATTGGCTGAAGGAAAATTCGATTACAAATTGGCCAATGATAAAGTGGACATGCAGTTTGTTCGTATTCCCTATGCTTCTATTGCAGATAGTACCATTGAGGTTTCCAAGGAGCAGATCCAGAAATATATTGATGCCCACAAAACTTTGTTCGAGCAGAACGTGGCCCGTGATATCCGTTTCGTTTATTTTGAAGAAAAGCCTTCTGGGACAGATGAGAACAACGTAAAGGCAGAAATTACTGCATTGTTGGATGATACAGTGGAATACTCCCAAGGAAGTGATTCCTATGATACCGTTCCAGGTTTCAGGACTACCAAAGACATGGTTGCATTTTTGGACAGGCATTCCGATACCAAATTCGATACTATCTACAAGGCAAAAAATGATTTGCCTTCTTCTGTGGCTGATACCTTGATGGCTTTGGGTGTAGGTGAAATCTATGGTCCTTACAAGGATGGCGATTACTACAAACTTTCCAAGATCATGGATAAAAAAGCCAATGGATCGGTAAAGTCCAGTCATATTCTTATTTCCTATGCTGGATCGGAGAGAGCAGGTTCCGAGATTACAAGAACCAAAGAGGAAGCAGAGGAAGAAGCTAAAAGGTTGTTGGCGGAAGCCAAAAAAGCAGATGCTAACTTTGCCGCTTTGGCAAGGGAAAACTCTGATGACCCAACTGCCGCACAACGTGCCGGCGATATCGGGTATTTTCAAGAATCCAATTTGAGATTGGCAGAGGCTTATCGCAAGTTTTTATTTTCCCATGAAACGGGAGAAATTGGAATGGTTGAAACTCCATTCGGTTTCCACGTGATTAAAATTGATGACAAGCAGGATATTGTTCAGGTAGCCACTTTGGCAAGGGAACTTCAACCTTCTGAAGAAACCATCAATGCCATTTTTACCGATGCTACCAAATTTGAGATGGCCAGCATGGATTCCGAACCTGAGAATTTTGGCGACATTGCCAGGGAAAGCTCGCTAACAGTTAGGCCAGTGAACAAAATTGGGGAAATGGATGAAAACCTTCCTGGACTTGGTGCACAACGAAGTGTGGTTCAATGGGCATTTAATGCAGACACCAATGTAGGGGACATCAAAAGGTTTAATGTAACCAATGGTTATGCAGTGGTTCAGTTGACCAAAAAATACAAAAAAGGCTTGATGTCCACAGAAGATGCTTCTGCCATGGCATTACCTGAGATCAGAAAGGAAATCAAAGCGGAACGAATCATTGCCGCCAATAAGGGTAAGGCTTTGGAGGCTATTGCTTCGGATAACAATGTAAGTTTGAGCAATGCTTCTGCCGTAACCATCAAAGCCCCAACTTTGCCAGGTGCAGGTCGTGAGGCTTTGGTGGTTGGAACTGCTTTTGGATTAGACCAAGGACAGACCTCCAACTTGATTAAAGGGGAAACAGGTGTTTTCATGCTAAAGGTGACCAAGAAAGAAGCTGCCCCTGATGTGGATAACTTCAGTACGTATGCCGCAAGTTTGCGTAGCAGTGCTGCTGCAAGAGTGAACGGAGCCGTTTACAATGCCTTGAAAGAAAAGGCAGAGATTCAGGATAACAGAGGAATCTTTTACTAGGATTCTTTACTGCCATAAATAAAAAACCTCCCAATTTGGGAGGTTTTTTATTTATGGCTAAGAGGGATAGTTACATAAATCAAGACCGCTCATGGTCATCCCATTTCATTTTATAGCATATTCCAGTAATTTTACCATCAGTATCTACAGTGATTTCAAAACCTTGTTTGGTCCGGAAATAGGCATCACGCAGAAAGTACCATTTGCCATCATGAAAAAAATACTCTCTTTTGTCCGGTTTCCATTCCGGGAGGGGGTAAATGGCATCCAATACCGTTTGGAATAAAGGTGCGGACTTGTCATTTAAAACAAAATCTTCCCTTATAAAATGGAGCAGTTTGGGCAAGTTGGTGTTTTTGCCGATGGGTTCAAAAGGTTGTACTTGTTGACCGTCATCAATTGCAATGAACAAATTGGAATCTTTACTTTTTTGACCATACAGGTTTTGGATTTCCTGGTTGATGTGGTATACTTTGTATTTGAGTACTTCGGAGATAAGTACGGAATCAATTTCTTTATAGGTGGTTTCGAAACTTTCACTTATGAATCTGTCCAACCTCTTGGAAGCTTGCTCTTTGACTTGTGAAAAACAATTGAGGGAACAGATGAGGGAGCATCCCATGGCCAGGACACGGGAAAACTTGGGAAGTACTTGAAGCATATGACACTAAAATTGGTGACTAAAACCAAACTTAGGGGCAATAACTTGGTATTTTTGGTGAGAATTGATGAACACCTCATTTGGATATATGCAGGATGGATTTGAGTCAAATAATAAGGGAGGTCAAATTCAATTTGAGACCTCCCTTATAATTGTTAAATAGTGTATAAGTTTATTGTTTTGTCAATATCATTTCCCGATCGGCAAAATAACCATCTACCGTATAATATAGGGTGATGGTCCCTGTATCTGGATCAACACTTCCTGCACCTGAAGTTGCAATTCCGAAATTGTCCATAATATAACTTCCCGGTATGGTTAAGGTATTGCACACATCGGAAATATACAAGGGATATGGATTTGTAAAAGCATTGTCCCTGCTAACTTCATAAGTTCCCGTGCCAGTACTTGTGATTGTCACTGCACTTTGATTCCCATTTATATATATATAATTACCTTCCAAATTGGATGGGCAAATGGCCTGTAAGGTGATG
>JASBTS010000202.1 GCA_030148305.1 Allomuricauda sp.
TGCCCAATTTTGAAAAACTGCTCCATTGCCCCCATAAGTGATCAATTCTTCGGGATGCTGGGCCACAGCAGGGTCCAAATTGTTCTGGATCATGAGCATTATAGCCGCCGCCTGATGTGTTTTGGCAGGATATTCCGAAATGGGCCGGGCATACATTTCATATTCCGGTTTAAAACGGTACATGTAGATTCTACCATACGTTTTCAACTCTTCGGCGAATTCTTGGGCTAGTTCCGTATGCCATGCCTTTGGAAAATAGCGAAGCGCATTTTGCACGGCCAGTTTTTTCTCCTCCTTGGAGAGAATGTCTTTCCGTTTGGGAGCTGGGTTCCCGTTTTTGGGATAGGGCCTTTTGGCGGGAAGTTGCTCAGGGATTCCTTGCAATAGCTGCATTTGAAAATCGGTCAATGTTGTGGTCATGCTCAATCGTTTTGATGGATGGGTTCTCCTTTTTTCCAGACTTCACTGGGTTTCAATTGCCCTTGGTGATAGGTAATATCTTGGTAATTGTCCGTAGGGAAAACGACAAAATCGGCCCAAGCCCCGGCCTTTAGTTTTCCCCTGTCAGCCAAGCGCAACGCTGCTGCGGCCCTAAACGTGATGCCGGATAATACTTCGGTGTTGGAGAGTTTTTCGAACGTGCCCAAGATGCTGGCCTGAGTCAGCAGGTTGCCCATGGGGGCAGAACCTGGATTATGATCACTGGCGATGGACAAGGCTCCACCGGCATCCAAAATTCTTCGGGCCGGAGTGTAGGCACAGCCCAAACCAAGTGAGGCGCCGGGCAATGCCGTGGCGATGGTATCGCTTTGGGCCAACAATTGGATTTCTTTTTCGGTGCTGGCCTCCAAATGGTCGGCGCTCACGGTACCAAAATCTACCGCCACCTGACTTCCACCTGTAGTAAATTGGTCGGCATGCACGGTAATGTCAAATCCCATTGTTTGGGCCTTATGAAAATACGGTTTGATTTCCTCCGGGGAAAAGGCACTTTCCTCTACAAATGCATCGATGCGATGGGCAAGGTTTTCAGATTTCAGGATGGGAAATAGGGTTGCACTTATTTCTTCAAGATACTCGGTCTGATGGTTCCAATCTTTTGGTTTCATGTGGGCCGCCAAACAAGTGGGCACCAAGGTGGCCGCCACTTTTTCATTGGCCTGTTTGATGGCCTGAAGCATTTTCAGCTCTTCTTCCACAGAAAGTCCATAACCACTTTTCACTTCAATGGTGGTGACGCCGTTACGAAGGTGCGTTTTGCTTCTGGAAATGATTCCCGCAACCAACTCCTCTTGGGTTGCCTTTCGGGTCTGGGTCACCGTGTCCCAAATGCCACCACCGGCCTTGGCTATTTCCAAATAGGACTTTCCGGCGTTTCTAAACGCATAGTCCCTAGCGCGACTGCCTGCAAAGCAGATGTGGGTGTGGGAATCCACGAATCCGGGGAGGCAAACGGTCTTGCCCTCAATGTGGTGGATGTCGACTTCGTTCGATTTTAAGTCTTCAAAAACACCGATGGCCACGATTTTTCCTTCGGAAACTACAATGCCCCCGTTTGCAATTAGGGGCAGTTGTTCATCCTTTAAAGCCCCTTTCAAGGGTAAACCTGTCATGGGCAGCATTTGGGAAAAGGGTCCGATCAAAAGTGGTTTCATACTAGTAGATTTCAAATTCGTCAAGATGTGGTGCATCCCACTTCAGTTGTTTCTCATCCATCACACGGTCCACCAAATCGATGATCTCGTGGTTTTGAATGATTTCGATTCCTTTCTCAATATCATCTGCAAACACACGGTCGTTTTCGGCAAAAGCGACTTTGGTTCTCAGGAATGTATGGATTTCGTCCAACACAATGCCTGATTTTAAAGGTTTTCTGTACTCAAAGGCTTGGGCAGCCGTCAACAGTTCTATGGCCAATATTTTTTCAACGTTTTCAATGATTTGTAAAGCCTTTCGCCCACTGATGGAACCCATACTCACATGGTCTTCTTGCCCCAAGGATGTGGGGATGCTATCGGCACTCGCAGGGAAACAAAGACTCTTATTTTCACTGGCCAAGGCGGCCGTAGTGTACTGCAAGATCATATAGCCCGAATTGATGCCGGTGTCCTTCATCAACAACTTGGGAACACCAGGACTATTCCCTTCCAGTGCCAGATAAATGCGGCGGTCCGAAATATTCCCGATTTCCGAAGCGGCTAAAGCAGCATAATCCAAGGCCATGGCCAAAGGCTGTCCGTGGAAATTCCCACCACTGATGGTAAGTTCGTCATCAATGATCACAGGATTGTCGGTCACGGAATTGAGTTCGATTTCCAATAATTCCTTTAAATGCAGCCACGTATTTCGTGATGCTCCATGCACCTGTGGAATGCAGCGAAGGGAGTAGGGGTCCTGCACCCGTTCACAATCGATATGGTCTTCCAAGATTTCGGAACCTTGGAGCAAGGTGCGAATCCTGCCCGCCACATGTTGGTTGCCTTTAAAGGGACGCAGTTGGTGCAGTTCTTCGTAAAAAGGCTTCAAAGATCCTTGTAGCCCTTCGATCATCATGGTGCCGATGATGTCGGCATGTTTGAGGCAATGCTGCAGTTTATGGAGTACAAGTACCCCATGGGCGGCAATGAATTGTGTGCCGTTGATCAAGGCCAGTCCTTCCTTGGGTCCCAATTCCAAGGGTTGTAATCCCGTTTTTTGGAAAAGTTCTTGGGTGGTGATGGTCTTTCCTTCGTGTTCCAATTTACCTAGCCCGATCAAGGGAAGAAACAAATGGGACAGGGGGGCCAAATCGCCCGAAGCCCCTACCGAACCCTGACTGGGAACCACAGGAATGGCATCATGTTCCAAATGCCAGAGCATCCGTTGCAAGGTAGATTCGGCAATGCCTGAAAAGCCTTTGGCGAGCGCATGGATCTTTAAAATGAGCATGATTTTGGCCAACTGGATGGAAATGGGAGTGCCCACTCCCACACTATGGCTCTGCAGTATGTTGGATTGAAGGATTTTGGTGTCCTCCTTCGAAATTTTAGTGTTGCACAAGGGGCCAAAACCTGTATTGATTCCGTAGACCGTATCGCCTTTTTCCACAATACGTTGTACCCTTTGGTGGCTGGCATTGACTTTTTTGAGGCAGGTGTCGGATAAAATTCCTTTTACGGTACCGTTTGCCAGGCCAAGGGCCAAACCTGCGGTCAGGTGGTCTTCACCATATTGAAATGTCTTGATTTTCGACATGAGCTATCTTTTGATATAAAATTAGTATTTGCATATGATAATTACCAATACTTATTTTTGTAATATTTAATAAGTATGAATTATCAAATCGAACTCCGACATTTCATCTATTTTTTGGCTGTGGCCGAAGAATTACACTATAGAAAGGCTGCTGAAAAGCTTTTCATTTCGCAGCCGGGTTTGAGCACCCAAATCAAACAGATGGAAGAAATCTTGCAGACCCAACTTTTTGTAAGGGATAAAAAGAAGGTGCGTTTGACCCCTGCCGGAGAGTTTCTGAAAAAGGAGGTTGAATTCATTCTAAACCATCTTGACCAGACCAAAAAGCAATTAAAACTGATCGGGCAGGGTCATATGGGCGAGGTAAGGATTGGATTTTTAGGTTCGGCCATGCAGAACGTAGTACCTGATCTTCTGGTGGGATTGAAGGAAAAATACCCTTTGGTGCACACCACTTTGGAAGAGTTGTCTAACCGGGCACAGATCAATGCCATCCTTTCCGATCGGTTGGATCTGGGTTTTGTACGGATGTCACGCGTGCCCAAGGGCTTGGAAGTAAAACCAGTTTTTGAAGACACCTTTTCGCTGGTGTTGCCCCAAGATCACCCCATTGATCTAGGTAATTTTAAGAGCATTGACCAGTTGGCCCATGAGGATTTCATCCTTTTCTCCCAAGATTATAGCCCTGAGTATTATGATACCGTGTTGAGCATTTGTGAGGATAGTGGTTTTGTGCCGAAAGTGTCGCATAAATCCGTACATGCACAGACGATTTTTAAGTTGGTGGAGAACAAATTGGGCATTGCCATTGTCCCTACCACATTGCAACATGGGTTCCAGATGGAGGTGAAGTTCATAGAGATGAAACAAATCAGGCAAAGGGCTGTGTTATCAATGGTATGGAAAGCCGACAATCGAAATCCTGCGTTAAAAAACTGTATGGATTTGCTCTTGAAATTATGACGACATGTTTTTGGGGAGTACCTTTGGGACTCAACTTAAAAACATATCATGATTTTTGATCTTATAGCGAAAAGACGGAGTATTTTTCCTGTTCAATACAACGATAAACCCATTGCCAAGGAAACGTTGGAAAAAATTGTGGAGGCTGCCAATTGGGCACCGACCCATAAGAAAACGGAGCCTTGGCGTTTCAAGGTCTTGACGGGCAAGAAAAAGGATGAAATGGGAGCTTTCCTTTCCCAAAAATACCAAGCGGTAGACCCCAAACCGAAGCAGGTCACTATTAAAAAACTGGAAGACAATGCGGTTCGTTCCGCTGCTGCCATTGCCATTTGTATGCAACGGGATCCCATGGAAAGTCTACCTGAGTGGGAAGAGATTGCCGCCACCGCCATGGCCGTCCAGAACATGTGGCTGTGCTGTACCGAACTGGGCATTGGTTGTTATTGGGCATCCCCGGGACTGATCAAGTTCATGGGTGAATTCTTTGACCTAAACGAAGGTGAAAAATGTCTTGGGTTTTTATACATGGGCTATTATGATGGAGAAGTGGAATCATCTAGCCGCACACCCATTGCTGAAAAGGTGGAGTGGTTGGACTAACTGAACGTAAAGAGGTCGCCGGCATATTTCACGGCAATGTACACGTAGAAAATGGCGTACATAACGGTCAATACCAATTTCATGAAGGTGCCCGTTAAAAAGCCCAAAAAAGAACCAAAAGCCGCCTTCAGGGCGGTTTTTTGATTGGCCTTGTTGAGCAATTCGCCCACCAAAGCCCCAATAAAGGGCCAGATAATGATTCCAAAAGGGCCGAACACAGGCACAAAAATGGCAACGAGCAAGCCCACAATGGTGCCCCACATGCCTGCCTTGCTGCCACCAAAACGTTTGGTGCCCATGGCAGGGATTACATAATCCAAAACGGTAATGGTCAGGGCAATCACTAAAGTGATGCCAAGCACCCACCAATTATCAGGTACGGCTTTGGTCAAATAAAGGAGTAGTAGTCCAACCCAACTTATGGGCGGTCCGGGCAACACGGGCAAAAAACTGCCCAAGATGCCGACCAGCATCAATAGAAACCCCAAAATCAACAAGGCAATGTCCATGGTTTTCTTTTCCTGTTAGACAAATGTAGTTGACAAATGTTACAAACAAGTGAAAATAAAACCCTCCACTTTTAAATTTCGTAAGTAGATTTGAAAAAGATAGCCAATAGGTCTTGAAAACGACAAAAACATATCGGAAATCAAGGTTTGCACAAGTAGGATGCACTCTGCTTTGCACTTTCTATGTCATTGGACTTTTTAATGGTCTGGTGTTGGAAGGATTGCATGAGGTGTCCCACTTCATGGGGCCAAAGACACACCACCACAGTTTTTTTGCCGAACAAGAAGAGGTGGATTATTCTTCCTTGGAAGCTATGGCCGGACACTCCCACGAGGCATTGGAGGCCTTGAAAGAGTTATTGCAAGCCAATCAGCAGGACGAGCAGGAATCACAAGACACCATTAGTTTCAAATTTGACAAACATTTTGTGGAAAAGCAGGATGTTGTATTTGAGCATATACTTTCCACTGATACTAAAACACATTGGGTGTACCACAACAGGACTTCCGTTGGGTACGAAGGTGTGACCACACCACCGCCCCGACACTCCTGATTAATCCTAGCCGATTTACCAGAAGAGTTCTGAAAACGTTGCCCTGAACTGGTTTCAGGGTCACATTACGTAAAAGATATTGGTTATGAGATGCTGAAACTGGTTCAGCATAACATTCAAATGAACTTTTCTGGCGTGCTAGACAGCTACTAGTTTTTTTTACAAATCAATTTTAAAGACAACGACATGAAATATTTTATGGCGGCACTGTCCATGCTGTTCATGGGCACGATTGCTGCACAGAATTTAAAAGGAAAAGTGGTCGACGAAGCTGGTTCCGCATTGGAGGATGTGGGTATTTTTAACAAGACCAACGGCCAACATAGCCATTCCGATGGTACGGGACATTTTGTTTTGGATCGGACATCAGTAAACGATACCCTTTATTTTTCCCGATTGGGATTTGCGACCTTGACCAAGGTAGTCGAACCATCGGATCTGAATAACCCAGTGACCATTGTGCTCAAGGAAAGTTCCATTTCTTTGGATCAAGTGGTTTTGGTGGCCAAGGTGGATGCCCTGAGCAGAGTGGTGGATGTAGACGTGAAGACGAATCCCGTGAAATCATCGCAGGAAATCCTGAGAAAGGTCCCTGGTCTGATTATTGGCCAACATGCTGGAGGAGGAAAGGCCGAACAACTCTTTTTGCGGGGTTTTGATGTGGACCACGGTACCGATGTGGCCATCAGTGTGGATGGGATGCCAGTGAACATGGTCTCACATGCCCATGGCCAGGGTTATGCCGACCTCCATTTTGTGATTCCGGAGACCATTGAAAATGTAAACTTTGGCAAAGGACCGTATTATATGGAACAAGGTGACTTTAACACGGCGGGCTATGTGGATTTGAAGCTGAGAAAAAGCCTGGACAAGAGTATGCTGTCCACGGAAGTTGGCCAGTTCAATACCCGAAGGTTTATGGGGATGTTCAATGTGTTGGACCAAGGGAACAGTACGGCTTATTTGGCTTCCGAACTGTATTTGACCGACGGAGCTTTCGATTCGCCACAGAATTTTAATCGTCTCAATATGATGGGCCGGTACCGATATGCTTTGCCCGGTAACCAGGAATTGCTGTTGACCGCATCGCATTTTTCAAGCAAGTGGGACGCATCGGGACAGATTCCACAAAGGGCCATTGACCAAGGACTGATAGGTCGTTTTGGGGCTATCGATGATACTGAAGGCGGGCAGACAAGCAGGACCAATTTCGTATTGGACCATAACAAGAACCTTGGAACAGGAAAGTCACTCCATACCATGGCCTTTGTGTCCCATTATGATTTTGAACTCTATTCCAATTTTACCTTTTTTTTGGAAGATCCTGTAAATGGAGATCAGATCAGGCAAAAGGAGAATAGGGTTTTGATGGGTGCAAAAACCGTTTTCCAAGATGAATCGGCACAATTGGGCGAACTCCATTTTAAGTACAATGCGGGTATTGGGTTTCGATATGACAACGTGGATGATATGGAACTCTCACATACCAGAAACCGACAGGAACTATTGGAGCGATTGGCCTATGGCGATGTGGATGAGGTGAATACCTACGGATTTGCAGGGGCGGTCTTCAAAACGGGCAAGTTTACTTTGGAGCCTGCGGTTCGGTTGGACTATTTCAAGTTTGATTATCTGAACAAACTCAGTGCCGTTTATGACAATCAAAGTGATGAAAAAGTGGCCTTCAGCCCCAAGTTCAATACCATTTATAGTCCAACGGAGAATACCCAGATTTTCTTGAAAACGGGTATCGGGTTCCACTCCAATGATGCCAGGGTGGTAGTGGCCAACAATGGGAAGGATATACTCCCAGCAGCTTACGGGGTCGATTTGGGGACCATTTTCAGACCAGCGGACAAATTGGTCTTGAATGCTACCTTGTGGAGCTTGTTCCTAGATCAGGAATTTGTGTACGTGGGCGATGCAGGGATAGTGGAACCCAGTGGCAAGACCAGACGATTGGGTATTGAGGTAGGGGCCAGGTATCAACCTTCGGATTGGATCTACCTCTATACGGATGCCAATGTTACCCAAGGTCGCAGTACCGAAGAAGCAAAAGGTGAGGATTACATTCCATTGGCCCCGGATTTTACCATGGTGGGAGGTGTTACGCTCGGGAACAACAATGAAGGGTTTTCAGGAGGAATCAGCTATCGGTATGTGGATGACAGGCCCGCCAATGAGGACAATTCCATTGTGGCTGAGGGGTATTTTGTTACCGATGCTACGTTGAACTACAGTCTGAGGAATTGGACGTTTGGTTTGATTGTGGAGAACCTGTTCGACACGGAATGGAACGAAACCCAATTTGCTACGGAGAGTCGTCTTTTTAATGAACCGACGGCTGTGGAAGAAATCCATTTTACGCCGGGAACGCCCTTTTATTTACGGGGGAAAGTCACGGTCACATTCTAAATTCTATCCGCCAGAAAACCACGCTGGCGGATTTTTTATTCACTTTTTAACTAAAAAATTAGTTTAAACTAAATATTTAGTTATATTAGCAGTGTCATTTCGAACCGAGTGCAGGGAGTGTGAGAAATCCGAAGGCTTTTTTTGAAAAATGCCTATCGATGTTACCCTTCATCTTTTCGAATTGGCAGACTGAGCGAAGTCGAAGTCAAGATGGGAAATCTCAACTTGTTACCAAGAGTTTGGCTCATTTTAATGAATGAATAAGTGGATTCCCGATTTCTCGGGAATGACAAATAAAATGTATCAAATGAAACAGTTGACTAAAGCAGAAGAAGAGGTCATGCAATTGCTCTGGACATTGCAAAAAGCCAATGTGGCGGCACTTTTGGATGAATTACCGGAACCCAAACCAGCATACAACACGGTCTCCACCATCATTCGGATTTTGGAAGACAAAGGCTTTGTATCCCATGAGAAAGTAGGGAAGGGGCATGTATATTTTCCTTTGGTGAAAAAGGAAGAGTACAGCAACCAACGACTCAACACCTTGGTCGATGGATATTTTCAAGGGTCGTTCAAGAGTATGGTGTCCTTTTTTATGAAGAAGAACGATATCAGTCTAAAAGAACTGGAAGAAATCATGAAGAACATTAAAGAAGAGGAGAAATGATTACTTATATCTTGGAAACCCTTGCCTTTCAGTTGGTCTTTTTGTTGACCTATGATCTCTTTCTAAAGAAAGAAACCTTTTTCCAATGGAACAGGGTGTATCTGCTGTCCACGTTTGTATTGTCATTGGTGTTGCCTTGGGTAAAGCTTGAAATGTTGAAGACTACTATGCCCCAAGAATTGGGTAATGTCACCATATTCTTAACGCAATTGGATGGGGTGGTCCTGACGCCCGAAGGTGCCGAAACCTCTTTTTGGTCCAGTTTTCCTTGGTATTATGGGGTATTGGCCATTGGAAGTGTATTGTCCATTGTTTGGTTTGCCCAT
>JASBTS010000204.1 GCA_030148305.1 Allomuricauda sp.
AGTACTGGAAAAAGGATTGTTGCTATCGTTTGTTGGATAAGCATCTATCGCATTCACTCCAACGCTAATTTGCCATGGATTATTCTCGTCTTGCGCTTGTATGCTGTTGATCCCTACGAATACAAGGGCAACAACCAATAATTTGCTAAGATGTTTCATGCTCAAAATTTTAAGTTTAAGTGTTTATCAGCAGCAAATGTAAGTTGTTAAGACTTATTAACAAAATCTAAATTTCTTTTTTTTTGACTCATTTGCCACTGCTTTTGCTGCATTTCAACGATTTTAGACGATTTTTAACGACTTTCCTACCTTGATGAATGCATTTATTGCATGATCCAAATGTTCCTTTTCATGGGCCGCGGATAATTGCACTCGGATACGTGCTTTGTCCTTGGGCACAACTGGATAGAAGAATCCAATCACATAAATACCTTCTTCCAACAACATATCAGCCATTTTTTGGGCCAGTTTTGCATCGTAAAGCATCACAGGAACAATGGCAGAATCACCATCAATAATGTCAAAACCGGCAGCTTTCATTCCTTTTTTAAAGTATTCCGTATTGCTTTGCAGCTTGTCCCGAAGCGTGGTATCCTTGTCCAACATTTCAAAAACCTTGATCGAGGCACCCACAATAGCTGGCGCCAACGAATTGGAAAACAAATATGGGCGTGAACGCTGACGAAGGATTTCAATGATTTCCTTTTTTCCGGTAGTGTAACCTCCCATGGCACCACCTAAAGCCTTACCTAAGGTTCCGGTGATGATATCGATGCGGCCCATAACCCCTTTTTCTTCCAAAGTACCACGACCCGTTTCTCCAATGAAACCAGCGGCATGACACTCATCGATCATAACCAGGGCATCATATTTATCCGCCAAGTCACAGATTTTGTCCAATGGCGCCACCAATCCATCCATGGAGAACACTCCATCAGTGACAATTATCTTGAAACGGGCCCCGTCTTTTTCACTTTGTTTTAATTGCACTTCCAAATCGGCCATATCACTATTGGCATAGCGGTAGCGTTTTGCTTTGCAAAGTCGCACCCCGTCAATGATCGAGGCGTGGTTCAGGGAATCCGAAATAATGGCATCCTCTTCGTTCAACAACGGTTCAAAAACCCCACCGTTGGCATCGAATGCGGCAGCATATAATATGGTATCCTCGGTACCGTAAAAATCGGCGATCTTTTGCTCCAATTCCTTATGGATGTCCTGGGTGCCGCAGATGAACCGAACGGACGACATTCCAAAACCATGGGTGTCCATAATGTCCTTTGCTGCTTGGATTACTTCGGGATGGGAGGAAAGTCCCAGATAGTTGTTCGCACAAAAATTGATGACTTCCTGCCCCGTGGAGATTTTGATCACGGCTCCTTGGGGAGAAGTGATGATGCGTTCTTTTTTATAAAGGCCGGCTTCTTTTATGGCTTCCAGCTCATTGGCCAAGTGTTCTTTTATTTTTCCGTACATGGTTGTAAAAGTTAAACAAAAACAGGTTCTATTTTTTGGTCAATATAAACAATAATGACATGTTTGATTTCATAATCCATTTCTTTTAGCACATCGGCGTATTGCATAATCTGTTCCTTGTGTGACGGAGATGGTTTTCCGGTCTTGTAATCCAAGATGGTAGCTTGTTTTTCTGAAATCACGATCCTATCCGGCCGTAACGAAATTCCCGTGGAGGTAAGGATTTCCTGTTCGTTCAGCACTTGTTGGTTTTCTTTGAAAAAGTCCTTCAATTGTGGATGGTGGACCACTTCTAAAAGTTTTTCCTCCATGTCCTTTGCAACGTCTTTGGTGAAATATCCATCTAGCTGAAGATTTTCGATTACTTGGGGAACTTCATCCGCGTATTTGATCTGGCTTAAGGCAAAATGGATAACGTTCCCCATTTCAATGGCCTCAATGCGTTCATCGTCCCATAATCTACCCGATTTGGTTGAAATGGTAAAGTCGGCATCCCCTTTGGGTCGGGTGATATAGGTGATATGGTTCTCATCTGCTTCAGGTTGAGGTTGACTTTCCAAATTTTTGGGAAACAAGCCAAAACTATAGGTAAGCTGGGCTTCTTGATATAGGCCTTTACTTTTAAGGTATTCTTGAAAAAGATCGGAATAGGAAAGGGATTCTTGAACAGAACCCACATCTTTCCCCGTTTCGGTGAAAATGAAAAGGCCTTTTATGGGCCTTGTAAGGGCCACATAAAGTACGTTCATGGCATCCAACACTGATTTCTGTTCTTCATCCGAATATATGGCGGCGGCGAGGGGATTGTATTCGAGCATATCCTTTTTGGTATTGACCAAAAAAGAATCAAGCCCCAAGGCTTTTTCTTTTTCGGTAGCGGGCACCCAAAGCTTTGGACTATTTTTTTTCAGCGATGCGGTGGCAAAGGGGAAAATCACAAAAGAGAATTCCAACCCTTTTGCCTTATGCACGGTCATGATCCGAACGGCATTCACATCATCAGGTGCTGCAATGGAAAGGGCTGATTTTTTTACTTCCCAATAGTTAAGGAAAGCATGTACACTTGGACCTTCCCGTTTTTCTACATCCAGTACTTCGTCCATTAAAAAGGTGATGTGTGCAATGGAACCCTTACCTAGATTGAATTGGGCAATGGCTTTTTCTAGCAAGGTAAATACGGATTGTCCCCTTAATTTTGAGATAAGGAACCCATATTCTTGGGTAAGAAAGCGTTCTATTTGGTCCATGTTTGTTGAAATGAACCCATGAATGTCCTTTTCGCCATGGGACAGATACATCAAAATTTGAAAAGCGGCTTCGCGATCATTCGTGTTTTCACATATTCTGAGGATAGCGATCAAAAACGCGACCTTGTCATTGTGGGCCAACAAAAGGGCATCCGAAGAAATGATGGGGATGTCGTTTTTAGCCAAAAAATCGGCCAAGAGCATGCCATTTTTATTATCGCGCACCAAAATGCAGATATCGGCATACGCATACTTTTCAGAAAGTATTTGTTGAATGGTTTCCAATACCAAACCGCAATACGCTTGCTCATTTTCTTCGGTATCCTTGTCCAAAAAAGTCAACTGCACATAACCTCCAGGGTTGTTGTTGGTCTTTTGGTGGGAATCCTTTAAAAATAGGTTTTGGTAATCTTCATTTTCGAGCACTGGAGATACCGTTGTGAAAAAGGCATTGTTGAAGCCCACAATCTCGTCTCGACTACGCCAGTTGATCCCCAAAGAATGGATATTGGGCTCCACCACAAAGGGATGCGATTTGCCGTTCATTAGATTCAAAAACTGTTCGGCCTTGCCACCCCGCCAGCGGTAAATGGCCTGTTTAACATCACCCACCAAAAACAGTGAGCCATGCTCATGTCTCTCATTTTCACTTTCCAAGGCATTGCCGATCAAGGGAACCAAATTGTCCCATTGCATTTTAGAGGTATCCTGAAACTCATCGATAAAGTAATGGCGGTATTTTTCGCCCATCCGTTCATAAATGAACGGAACAGGCTGGTCCTTGATTTCTTTGGAGAGGATAGCGTTCAGGGATGAAATAGGAATAAGGTCCTTGTCCAGTTCTATGTTCTTGATCTCTTTGGCGATTTCGTTCAGCACCGTCATGGGGACAATGTTGCCGTAAACGTTCTTCAAATAGGCATATTGATATACCAATTCCTTGATTTTTAAATACAATTGAAGCAATGTCCCCGTTAATGAGGATACGTCCCGTTTGTCGCTGGCTTTCAATATGTTACTTTCAGAAAGGTTTTGTTCCAGCTTGTTGGCATACAGTTTATCGGGCTGTACTTCACCTTCCTTCAGTTTGATGAAATGATTGGGTAGCGTTTGGCGTGGGAAATCGGCAAAATCGAAACCTTGGCTTTCCATTTCTAGGAGGGCTTTCTCGGCATCCATTTTGATGGATGAACCGATTTTGTGCATCTGTAAGGCTATGTTCTTTTGGATATCCTGAAAATCTCCGATGGATTTCGATTTTAAAGGCTCTACATGTTCGGCATGGTTTTCCTGAAAAAGTAGTTTTCCCATTTCGATGAGATCACGGGTAATGTCCCAACTTTTGTCATCATCTATTTTTTCTAGGGAAAAAGCAATCAACACTTCCGTTAGTTCCTCATCACTGCCTGCGCGTTCCAATAGTCGGCCCACAGCTTCTTCCAAAAGGAGGTCGAGGTCCAGTTCCACTTCAAAATTTTGAGAAAGATGTAGGTCGCGCGCAAACGTCTTGATGATTTTATGGTTGAACTTGTCTATGGTGGATATTTCAAAAAAGGAGTAGTTGTGCAAAATCCTTTTAAGGATTAGCTTGGACCGGGTTTGCAATTGTTCCGCGCTCAAGGCCAGTTCCTGGCAAAGTTCATTAAAAAGCGATTCTTGTTTTTTGGGCACTTTTTCTAATCCAAACCCCTGAAGATTGTCGAGGATCCGTGATTTCATCTCGTTCACGGCCTTGTTGGTGAAGGTGATGGCCAAAATCTGTCTGAACTTTAAGGGATAATCGTAGGCCAACAACAATTTCAAATATTCCTTGGTAAGGGCATAGGTCTTGCCCGAACCCGCAGAAGCACTGTATATTTTAAAGTTGGAACCTTCCAAAGCCATTTTTCCCGCAAAATAAGGATTAGCGACCTCAAGTTAACATGGTTTTAGCGGAATATGTTTGTTAAAACCCGTATTTTTACCATAATTAGTAATAACACAAAAAACAGAATTATTATGGCTTTTGAATTACCTAAATTACCGTATGCATACGATGCATTGGAACCGAATATAGATGCTAGGACCATGGAGATTCACCACACCAAGCACCACAACGGCTACACCACCAATTTGAACAACGCCATTAAGGATACCGCTTTGGAAGGAAAGTCCATCGAGGATATTCTTACGAACTTGGATATGACCAATATGGCGGTCAGGAACAACGGTGGGGGGTTTTACAACCACTCGCTTTTCTGGGAAATCATGTCTCCAAACGGGGGAGGTGCACCTACGGGAGAATTGGCCAGCGCCATTGATGCGGCCTTTGGTTCCTTTGATGTATTCAAAGAAAAATTTTCAGCCGCTGCCGCTACCCGTTTTGGTTCGGGATGGGCTTGGTTGTGTGTTCACCCAGGAGGTAAAGTGGACATCTGCTCCACTCCCAACCAAGATAACCCCATTATGCCAGGTGTGGGCTGTGGCGGACAACCCATTTTGGGCTTGGATGTTTGGGAACATGCTTACTATTTGAACTATCAGAACAGAAGACCCGACTATATTTCCTCTTTTTACAATGTGATCAATTGGGATAAAGTGGCCGAGAATTATAAGGCTGCCAAATAAGGGATACTTCTTAAAAATGAAGAGCCATGTACCTAGTGCATGGCTTTTTTTATTGCCCAAAGTTTATAAAATAGAAAAGGGCGAGGAAGCCCCCGCCCTTTTCGTCCCAAATCTTACCATAAACTTAACCTACTTATGCTATGGCGAGACTAAAATACTGGTATTGTGTAAAATAACAAAGGTTTTGGGATAAATTTTTGAATTTCTGGGGAAAAATAAAACGTGCAGTTCGTCGATAAAATGGATAAATCGTTGGTAGTCAAACATAAAGAAGGCGGAGTGTTCTCCGCCTTCTTTCCCCAAATCTTACCATGAACTTAACCTACTTATGCTATGGTTCTCCAAATGTACGGCAAGAGGCATTTTGCCCAACAAGCTTTTAGACGAAACTCCCTTTATTTGGTTGAAGTGTTCATTTAGGATGATTTATTGATAAATATCAAAAAATGGGGTGTATTTTTTTATGGTTAGGAAAGTATGGAAAATAAAAAAGGTGGAATAGCTTCCACCTTTTTTGCCCCAAATCTTACCATGAACTTAACCTACTTATGCTATGGCAATACTAAAGTAGGATGGTGTTGTGGCCAGTGTATAAAAACCCGCCAATCTGCTAGTTTCATCGATGAAATGCACGTAATGGCATCCCATTCAAATATTTCTTAATATGCCCTTTCGTTCTTCCCTTCGTAGAAGTTGATAAACGCCCTGTTCACCACACGGTTACCCCCTGGTGTGGGGTAGTCTCCTGTAAAATACCAGTCGCCCAAATTTTTAGGGCAGGCTTCATGAAGG
>JASBTS010000041.1 GCA_030148305.1 Allomuricauda sp.
ATTTTTAGCTTTGTGAGCTATGGTAAAATGTTGTTGCCGGAAGCTGCTTCGGAACATGGTGGTGATTATGACCAATTGATGTGGATTTCCTTCGCTATCATCTTCTTTGTACAGACCATAACCCAAGCTTTGTTGCACTACTTTGGGTTCAAATACAGGGGAGAAAAAGGCAATAAAGCACTTTTCTTTGCGGACAACGACCGTTTGGAGTTCATCTGGACCATTATCCCGGTTATCGTGTTGGCAGGTTTGATCCTTTGGGGATTGTACACTTGGAGCAACATCATGGATTTTAATGAGGATGATGATCCCTTGGTTGTGGAGCTTTATGCGCAGCAGTTCAACTGGACCGCTCGTTACTCTGGCGAAGACAATGTATTGGGTGATGCCAATGTACGTTTGATCGATATTGACAGGGCCAACGTTTTGGGAATAGATGAATCCGATCCCAATGGTGATGACGATGTTATTGTAAAAGAATTGCACTTGCCTGTTGGAAGAAAGATAAACTTTAAAATGAGGTCTCAGGATGTTTTGCACTCCGCTTATATGCCTCACTTTAGGGCGCAGATGAACTGTGTTCCCGGTATGATCACCCAGTTTTCCTTCACCCCGACGATAACAACTGAAGAAATGCGTTTAAACCCAGATATCGTTGAAAAAGTAAAACGAACCAATGAGATCAGGGCCAAAAAGGCAGCCGAAGGCTTGCCAAATTCAGACCCATGGGAATTCGATTATATCTTGCTTTGTAATAAGATTTGTGGTAAGTCTCACTATAACATGCAAATGAAGATTATAGTGGAGACCGAAGAGGAATTCAATAAATGGATGGCGGAGCAGAAGACCTTTAAGGCCAGCATGGCACCCGCGGAATAATACAGGCTAGGAAAAGAACCAATACAAAATTTAAAAGAGATTATGTCAGCTACTGCACACGAACACGGACACGAAGATCATGGGCATCATCATAAGGAGACCTTCGTAACCAAATATATCTTCAGTCAAGACCACAAGATGATATCCAAACAATATCTGATCACAGGTCTTATCATGGGATTCGTCGGTATTGCAATGTCATTGTTGTTTAGAATGCAATTGGCATGGCCAGGGGAGTCTTTCGGGATTTTCAAGGCTGTTTTGGGCAAATGGGCACCAGAAGGTGTTATGGATGCCGATATTTACTTGGCTTTGGTAACCATCCACGGTACATTGATGGTATTCTTTGTATTGACACAGGGATTGAGTGGTACTTTTAGTAACCTGCTTATTCCATTGCAGATTGGTGCAAGGGATATGGCCTCTGGTTTTATGAACATGGTATCGTACTGGATGTTCTTTGTTTCCAGTGTAATCATGATTCTTTCCTTGTTTGTTGAAGCTGGACCTGCTGCTGCTGGTTGGACCATTTACCCGCCATTGAGTGCTTTGCCTATGGCGCAATCCGGTTCTGGAATGGGTATGACCCTTTGGTTGGTATCCATGGCAATCTTTATCGCATCATCCCTTTTAGGTTCGTTGAACTATATCGTAACGGTAATCAACCTAAGGACCAAGGGAATGTCCATGACCCGTTTGCCATTGACCATTTGGGCTTTCTTTGTAACTGCCATTATCGGTGTGGTTTCTTTCCCGGTATTGTTGTCTGCAGCGTTGTTGTTGATCATGGATAGAAGCTTTGGTACTTCATTCTTCCTTTCGGATATCTTTATTCAAGGTGAGGTATTGCACTACCAAGGTGGTTCGCCTGTATTGTATGAGCACTTGTTCTGGTTCTTGGGTCACCCTGAGGTTTACATCGTATTGTTGCCTGCTTTGGGTATCACTTCAGAAGTAATGTCTACCAACGCTAGAAAACCCATCTTCGGTTATAGGGCGATGGTGGCCTCCATTTTGGCCATTGCGTTCCTATCAACCATCGTTTGGGGTCACCATATGTTCATTTCTGGTATGAACCCATTCTTGGGATCTGTATTTACCTTTACAACTTTGTTGATTGCGATTCCATCTGCGGTAAAAGCATTTAACTACATCACTACGCTTTGGAAGGGTAACCTTCAATTGAACCCTGCCATGTTGTTCTCCATCGGATTGGTATCTACCTTCATTACCGGTGGTTTGACTGGTATTATTTTGGGTGACAGTACATTGGACATCAACGTGCACGATACGTATTTCGTTGTGGCTCACTTCCACTTGGTAATGGGTATTTCCGCACTTTATGGAATGTTCGCCGGTATTTACCACTGGTTCCCAAAAATGTTCCAAGGAAGGATGATGAACAAAAACTTGGGTTATGTACACTTCTGGATTACCGCCATTTGTGCTTACGGAATTTTCTTCCCGATGCACTTTGTAGGTATGGCAGGTGTACCAAGACGTTACTATGAGAACACGGCTTTCCCAATGTTTGATGAATTGACCAACGTACAGGTATTGATGACGGTTTTTGCTATCATTGCAGGTTTAACGCAGTTAATTTTCGTATACAACTTTATCAGTAGTATTTTCTACGGTAAAAAAGGACCAGCTAACCCTTGGGGTTCCAACACGTTGGAATGGACCGCTCCACAAGAGCACATCCATGGGAACTGGCCAGGTGAAATTCCACATGTATATCGTTGGGCTTATGATTACAGTAAGACCTATGAGAACGGGGAATACATCATTGCAGGACAGGATTTCGTTCCGCAGAACGTTCCGCTGCAAGAAAATGAGGAAGAACTCAACCATTAATATGTTGAACCAAATACAGGGCCCATCCTAAAGGATGGGCTTTTTTGTTTGTAGTATTCTGATATGTAAAGATTTATAATATCTTTAGGCAACGATACCCCAAAATAATTCACTGTGAAAAAGATTGTTCTGCTATTGATTGCACTTCTGCCTCTGTTGTCCATCGGCCAACGAAAACCAAAAATAAAGGGCAGCCGTATTGTTACTGAAGTAAGTGAGGAACTACCCCCGTTCAATGCCATTGTGCTCAATGACAACCTGGATATTGTTCTGGAAAAATCCTATGGACCGGGCTATCGTGTCACCGCAGATGATAATTTGATCGATATCCTAAAATTCAACGTGCAAGATGGTACGTTGATCATCAGCTCCTATTACGATGTTACCGCAAAGAAGCAATTCGATATCACCATCAATTATACAGATCTTAGGGCTATTACCCTCAAGGATGGCAGTGTCGTTTCAAAAGATATTATTGAAAGTGATGAACTTTTTGTGGATGGTTTCAATCAGACCAAATTGGATATCAAGGCAAATGCAGCCGTAATGGATATCAACTTGGAGGACAACAGCAACGGTAATTTTAATGTAGATGTGGATTCGCTGAACATCAGCATGGGACACAGGGCTGAAGCTTTTGTATATGCAGTGAACGAAACGGGATTGGTTGATCTGGAAGGGAATGCCACCTTGGCAATGGAAGGTACTTCGGACAAGATCCAGGCCAAGTTGATAGGCGATGCCAAATTGAAAGGGGAAAAAATGGAAGTCGGTAACCTTATCTTGACGATGGAAAATGATCCTAGTGCTTGGGTGTATGCCTTTCGGGATATTGAACTCAGCCTTAAAGGAAATTCCAGGGTGTACCTTTATGGAACCCCACAAATCACGGTGCTAGAATTTTTGGATACCTCCCAACTCATCAAAAAGATGGAGTGAAAATGGTAAATGGCTTCCTAGCTTTTCATTAAACGAAGATTGTTTCCTGCCTTGTCGTTTTGGACTATATTTGTTAAGCGATGAACGAACATTTAGACCCAACAGCCGAAAATTTCAGTCAAGAGGAACTCGATATCGAAAGGGCGTTACGCCCCATTTCTTTCGATGATTTTACGGGGCAGGCGCAGGTATTGGAAAACTTGAAGGTATTTGTGCAGGCAGCTAACCTTCGTGGAGAGGCTCTGGATCATACCCTTTTTCATGGTCCTCCCGGATTGGGAAAAACTACTTTGGCCCATATTCTGGCCAATGAACTTAGGGTGAATATCAAGGTTACTTCTGGCCCGGTACTGGACAAACCAGGGGATTTGGCAGGTTTGTTGACGAATCTCGATGAACGGGATGTGCTCTTTATTGACGAAATTCATCGCTTGAGTCCCATAGTGGAAGAATATTTGTATTCCGCCATGGAGGACTACAAAATCGACATTATGATCGAAACGGGTCCCAATGCCCGAACCGTTCAAATAAATTTGAACCCTTTTACCTTGATCGGAGCTACTACCCGATCAGGTTTGCTCACGGCCCCAATGCGGGCCAGGTTCGGTATTCAAAGCCGATTGGAATACTACAACACCGAATTGTTGTCCACCATTGTGGAACGTAGCGCCGAAATTTTAAAAGTACCTATATCCCAAGAAGCGGCTATTGAAATTGCTGGAAGAAGTCGTGGAACTCCGCGAATTTGTAATGCCTTATTGCGCAGGGTTAGGGATTTTGCCCAGATAAAAGGAAATGGAAGCATCGACTTGGGTATTTCCCAATTTGGCCTCAAGGCATTAAATGTTGATGCCCATGGTTTGGATGAAATGGACAATAAGATTCTTACGACCATCATCGATAAGTTTAAGGGTGGCCCCGTGGGCATTACCACCTTGGCCACTGCCGTTTCTGAAAGTGCCGAAACCATTGAAGAAGTATACGAACCATTCTTGATCCAACAAGGATTCATCATGCGTACCCCACGAGGAAGGGAAGTTACCGAATTGGCATACAAGCATTTGGGAAGGATTAAAGGAGGTGTGCAAGGAGGTCTTTTTTAAAAACTTCTTTCATTGTAGGACAGCTTCCAAAATGTTAAAAAATCCATTTCTTTTTTGTATCTTACATAGTACTTTGTTTATCAGTGGTTTAGGTGTACTTGGAATTAATTTCTGACTATTTAATAATGGAAAAACAAGGTGTTAGTCCCCAATTTTACGTTTAGAACTGAATTTCTTTTGAACGATGGTCGTTACCTTGTTGCCTTATGGGTGAACCAATAAAGAATACGAAAACATCACATTTGGAAGATGTGCATGATCTTTCCCTTCAGATCAAAAGGCTTGGCCTTAAAGTCGGAGTTGGAATGGGAGGAATCATGTTATTATCCTTCACCATATTGATGTTGCGTTTTGGTGCCTTTGACGGGTTGCTTTCCTCGGAAACCGAACCTGAAATGGTTGAGTATGGCGAATTTGATGTCAACCAATTAACCGCCTCTGCTGAAAATGATCTGATTAAAAAAGGCTTTGAAATTTTCAGGAATACCCCTCTTCATATTGGACCTCAACAAACGGATAGCAATCAGATATTCGCAGGCAACAATCTCGCTTGTGCTAGTTGCCACCTCAATGGGGGTACCCAACTTTTTGCTGCCCCAGTTATAGGTGTGGTCAAACGCTTTCCTCAATATCGAGGACGTGAGGACAAGATCGGAACCATTCAGGAACGAGTAAATGGCTGCATGGAACGGAGCATGAACGGAAGAAAAATGCCAGAGGACAGCGAGGCCATGGTAGCTTTGGTTGCCTATATGGACTGGCTGGGAAAATCAGCTCCATCCGACGGAAAAATTGAAGGTCAAGGTTTTGTTACCTTGGAACTTCCGAACCGTGCCGTGGATTTGGACCACGGGAAAAAAGTCTTCGACCAACAATGTACGGTTTGTCATGGATCGGATGGCCAAGGCCAGAAAATGGCTGATAGCGATCTGTACCTTTATCCACCTTTATGGGGTCCTGATTCCTATAATAATGGAGCAGGTATGACCCGTGTGATTACCGCTGCAGAATTCATTAAGGCCAATATGCCCTTTGGCACCACATACGAAAATCCAATTTTAACAGATGAGGAGGCCTATGATGTGGCCGGATTCATCAACCAACAGCTTCGGCCAACTAAGGCCAATCGGGAAGCCGACTTTCCAAATCTTGTCAAAAAGCCTGTCTCCACGCCCTACGGCCCCTACGTGGATCCTTTCTCAGAGGAACAGCATCAGCTGGGACCATTCCAACCCATCATGGAATTCTACCAAAAGGAATATCAAGTCAAGAAAACCAGATAAACACAATTAATAATGGAAACTACAAATGCAACATCGCGAAGAAAGTTTATGGGAGCGATGATGCTGGGTGCCACTGCATCCACATTATCGGCTTTTTCCAATCCTGCGCTGGCAGGAATGGCAGATTTTTCACATTCAATAATGAATGATGCAGAGGCTTGGATGAAAACCATTAAAGGGA
>JASBTS010000001.1 GCA_030148305.1 Allomuricauda sp.
AACGGGGGAGATGATGGAAGGCGCCAAAGTTGCCTTGTTGGATACGGATGGTCGCCTTTTGGCAGAGACCATCACGGATGCCTCCGGCGCCTATACCTTTAAGAATTTGGACCCATTGGCGGAATATGGAGTAATATCAAAAAGTGAAGGCTATCAGGATGACCATATTTCATTTAAGACTAGGGAAAATGAAAATATCGAGGTTTCCCAGCTACTGAAGAAGCTCGGCAAAATCATGGACGAGGAAAAGGCAAAGAAACCGTTTGAACCCAACGCTGTCCATTTTGCTTTTGATAGTTATAAAATTAACCCCGAAGCGGCGGCAGAACTGGATAAACTGGTTGCCGTTTTAAAAGAAGATCCAACTCTGGCCCTTAAAATTGAATCCCATACCGATGCGGTTGGCAGCAGTGTGTACAACAAATATCTATCGGATAGAAGAGCGAAAGCCACGAGGGACTATATTGTTTCAGAAGGTATTGACCCAACGCGGATTCTCAGTGCCATCGGATATGGTGAAGAACGATTACTGAACGATTGTTCGGACGGTAAACCCTGCCCTCCTGATAAACAGCTGATGAATCGAAGATCGGAATTCATTCTGGTTTCAAGATAAAAAGAAAAAGCCCCGAAGATTTTTGGGGCTTTTTCTTTGTTCACAATCCACAATGTGCATTTCATCGATTTTTAATTCCGCCAAACCGCTTGCGCGCAATATGCATTTTATCGATCAATAAAATGGCTTTACGGATATTCATATTCCTTCGGTTGATTTCACCTTTATTTTCTAACCTTTTATCCTGATGATTTTACCTCCACCTTGCAAAGTCAAATCTTTGTCATGTCTTTAAATCTTAAAATCTGACTTATGAAGAGACTATTACTCGTTAAGGAAATTTATTTAGAAGGGTTCCGTAATTTGGGACACATCATCATTGAAAAATATTTTAAGGTATTTGCCTGGTTTAGCTTTGTTATGTTCTTTATTGTGCTTTATGCCTTTGTATACAGGATAGCTACTGGCTTTGCCTTTGATTAACTAACCCCTCAAAGCGTTTAAAGAACAGAAAAGCCCAGTACTAATGTCTGGGCTTTTTTGATTTCTGTCTTCTTTTGATTCTTCTAATCCGCTGGGGCCTGAGGGTTAAAATTGACCGTTTTAAGAATGGCCTCCAATTCAAACATATAGTCGCGTTTTTCTGTTGAAGGTGCAAAGGTGAAGCCTTCCAAGATCATTTTTCTGTTGTGTTCCTTGTCGTTGATGATATAGGTTAAAAAAGGACCAGCCATCGGATATCCTTGTATCTCCCAAACCCCTTTGATCTCAGCGGCTTTTTTCCCTCCTATCTCCGCAGGGAAAACATAGGGCGCAAAGGCTTTTTCCGTGATCATATAGGTGTTCTCATATGGGCCGGGAACGTATTTCTCCCCTATGGAATCGCGCATTTTTATAATGTCCTGCACAAAAGTGGAATCGTTTTCAAAACTGTTCCAAGGCATGCTGTAGGCAATAATGTTCATGGTCCCCTTCGGGATCTGGATATCCATCCACACAAAATTCTTCTCTCGTTTGCCCACTTTATATAGGGAAGGTACATTCATGGTGATGCCAAATTCTTCCTCCAGGGCCTTGTCTTTACTCAAGGAACGATTAAAGCGTTTTTGTGCTTCTGCCAACTCTACCTCTTTAAAAGCCTTTATCGCTTTTGGAGCCAAGGAATCCAAGTTCTTGATCATGATTTCCTCGGTTGGTCCGGTAATGACAGCTACCCGTTGCGGTTTGGAATAGGCATCTGGGCTGATATGGGCCAAAACGGTAGAGTCCTTATCCACAAACAAAATAGATCGGGAATACATGGTAGGTCCTTTAAAAACCTTGGGGGGCAATTGGGTAATATTAAAAAGCGGTTCAATTTGGGGCAAGCCTATGATCTGTGCCGCAAATTCATCTCGAATTTTATCCCCAACTGGACCTTTCCAAAGTTCGGTGTCCATGACCACCAACAAAGAGTTTACTGGGCCTGTGGATTGAGGGAGAAATCTTTTATTGGGTCCTGAATCGTTACAGGAGCCTAATGCCAGGACGATGCTGGCAACGAGTAGTGTTCCAAATTTTTTCATCTTGTGTTAAATTTACGAAGAACAATCGCACAATTTAAGTTTTGTGCCCGGTTTTAGGTTATTCCCACTAAGACCGTTCCATTCTCGTAAATTTTCAACAGAAACTCCAGGATATTTTTTAGAAATGGTCCAAAGCGAATCCCCCTGCTGGACCGTATGTACTTTGGAACTGCCCGCTACCGCCCCAGAAGTACTTGAGGAACTACTTTTGGCCACAGTGCTGGTCTCAATGTAGGGCTTCCTTGGGAAGATGGTCAATCGTTGCCCGACCCTAAGGTTATTGCTCCTTAAACCGTTCCACTCCTTGATCTGGCTCACACCTACTCCATATCGTTCAGCGATCTTGCCCAGATAGTCTCCACTTTTCACCTTATACCGGATCTGGTCGTTGGCCGTTACCATTTGTGGTAATGGTTTTTCTTGGGAATCCATTTCCTGTTTCACATAAGCATAGATCTGTTCCTCATTGGCCACAAACTTGCCAATCATGCTCTTGGGCAATCGAAGGGAATAATTCTTTCCTTCTACTTTAGGAATGATATTGAGCTTATAGGAAGGGTTCAGCATTTCCAATTCCTCGGTGCTGATGTCCACCAACTTTGTAATCTGGTCGAAAGAAATCATGTTCTTCACATGAACCGTATCGGTTTCAAAATAGGGGCGATCGGCTTTCTTATATGAAAGGCCGTGCTCCTCGGCATATTCAAAAATGTACATGGTGGCCAAAAAAGCCGGAAGATACCCTGCTGTTTCACGTGGAAGAAATGGTCTTATGTTCCAGTAGTTTTCATAGCCGCCAGACCTGCGAATGGCCTTGTTCACATTACCAGGACCTGAATTGTAGGCCGCAAGGGCCAAATCCCAGTCGTTGAATATCTCATACAGCTTGGCCAAATACTTGCTGGCCGCCTCTGTTGCCATGATAGGATCGTGGCGTTCGTCCACATAGCTGCTTACATCCAGACCGTACATTTTTCCGGTGCCATACATAAACTGCCACAGCCCTTTGGCTCCCACCCTTGATCGTGCCTTGGGGTTCAAAGCAGATTCAATAATGGCCAAATATTTGATTTCCAAAGGAAGGTCGTGTTTGTCCAATTCCTCTTCAAACAACGGAAAGTAAAACTGACTGGCCGTCATCATCCGTTGCATCAAATCCCTTCTTCTTGTCAAAAAAGATTTGATCACACTTTCCAAAGACGGATTGTAAGCGATGTTGAACGGCGTTTTTTCGTTCATACGGGCCAAACGGGCTTTTAGGGTATCCGTGGGAAGATCAACTACAATGATGGAATCCTGTCCGGGTCCATTTTCGATTTCCAACAACATATCACTGAACATACTGGCACTGCTGTGCAATTCTTTCAGCCAAAGGCTGTCGTACTTACGGGCCGCTTCCAAATCCTGTAATTGAAACTTACCACTTTCCTTTTTCTCCAAGGCCACATATTCGCCATCGATTTTCATATCGGACATTTGAATTGCCGGTGTTTCTTCAACGGAAAGCAAAACGGAATCCTGCTCCACGGCAGGAGCGGAATCCACTTTTTGGGCCACCATCATCGGTGTTGCGGAAAGAAGTGCTACAAATGCGGCACATTTCAATTTTTGGTTCATTTGGACAGGGTTTGATTTTTGGGAAAAACGAAAATGGTGTTTTTTTCCGAATAAATAAAATTCCTTAACAAAAACACCATGTTAAAACCTTCCCCAATAACTCATAACGTGATAGTTAGTCCAATATTGCAGCGATACCTGGAAGGACCCTGCCCTCTAAACTTTCAAGCATGGCACCGCCACCGGTGGACACGTAACTCACTTTGTCCTCAAAGCCGAATTGCTTCACGGCAGCTACGGAATCCCCACCACCAACAAGGGAGAAAGCGCCTTTTTGTGTGGCCTCGTCAATGAAGTTTCCAACGGCAATGGTCCCTTTGGCAAAGCTTTCCATTTCAAAAACCCCTACAGGTCCGTTCCAAAGAATGGTTTTGGAGGCCAATATCACTTTTTTGAAGATTTCCAATGTTTTGGGTCCGGCGTCCAAACCTTGCCATCCATCAGGGATTTTATCCACATCCACAAATTGGGTGTTGGCATTGTTGTCAAAGGCATCGGCAGCCAAAACATCAACAGGAAGATACACTTTTACATTTTTAGCCTCGGCTTTTTTCAGAATATCCAGGGCCAATTCCATTTTGTCATCCTCGCAAATGGAATCACCTACTTTTCCACCATGGGCCTTAACGAAAGTATAGGTCATTCCCCCACCAATGATAAGGTTATCCACCTTGTCCAAAATATTTTCAATGATGGTAATCTTGGAAGACACTTTGGATCCCCCCAAAATAGCAGTCACCGGTTTCTCCCCAGTTTCCATCACCTTGTCGATCGCCTTAATTTCTTTGGCCAACAAGTATCCGAAGCATTTATGGTCCGGGAAGAACTTGGCCACAATGGTTGTGGAGGCGTGGGCCCTGTGAGCAGTACCAAAGGCATCGTTCACATAAATGTCGCCCAATTTGGACAATGCCTTTGAAAAGGCCTCATCACCTGCCTCTTCCTCATCATGAAAACGAAGGTTTTCCAACAGAAGGACCTCACCATCTTTAAGATTGGCAACAGCTTTTTCAGCTTCCGGACCTACACAATCCTTGGCGAACTTTACTTGTACCCCAATGATCTCGGCGACCGTTTCACAAATATGGGAAAGGGACATATCAGGATTTACTTTTCCGTTTGGACGCCCCAAGTGGCTCATCAAAACAGCGGAACCCCCGTCTTCCAATATTTTAAGAATGGTAGGTTTAGCAGCTTCGATCCTACTGGTATCGGTTACATTGAATTTGCTGTCCAACGGCACGTTGAAATCTACACGGATCAATGCTTTTTTTCCTTCAAAATTGAAATCGTCAATCGTCTTCATGTAATGTGTTCTTTTTAAGCGTCTCAAAAGTAAAGATTTCCTCCCTTTATGATTGGAAGGAATCGTTATATTTTCGGGTTTTTTCATAAAAAGCTGTGAAATGCAACACCCTTAAATAATGTATCTTTGAAACATGCTTTTTAAAAATGTTTTAGGACTCGAGCATATCAAAAACCATTTGGTGACCACTGCCGAAACGGGCAGGGTGGCCCACGCCCAACTTTTTGTGGGCCCGGAAGGTTCTGGAGTGTTGCCCATGGCCCTGGCCTATGCCCAATATTTGCTATGCAACAACACGGGCGGCGAAAACGAGGGCAACAACCAAGCATGTAATTCCAAATGTGCTTCCTTAACACATCCTGATCTGCATTTTGCCTTCCCGGTTTCCAACTCCGACAAGATCAAAACCCATGCCGTGAGCGATCATTTTTTGGAGGAATGGCGGCAATTTATCAAAGAACAACCTTACGGTAATCTGTTTGACTGGTACCGATACATCGGGATTGAAAAGAAACAAGGGCAAATTGGGGTGGATGAGGCCCAGGATGTGGTCAAAAAACTTTCATTGAAATCGTACGAAGGCGGGTACAAGGTGCTCATCATTTGGATGGCCGAAAAAATGAACATCTCTGCAGCCAACAAGTTGTTGAAATTAATTGAGGAACCGCCAAATAAAACGGTCCTGTTGCTTTTGGCTGAAGAGGAGGAACAGATTATCAATACGATTCGGTCCCGTTGTCAAATCCTGCATTTTCCTCCCTTGGCAGAGCAGGTTATTGGCAATGCTCTGATCGAGCGGGGTGTGGCATCTGCAGAAGCGTATACCATTGCCCAAGAAGCCAACGGCAATTTCAACAAGGCCTTGGATCTATTGAACAAGGATTCCGAAGATCTGGTGTTTGAACGTTGGTTTGTGCAATGGGTGAGGAGTGCCTTCAAAGCGAAAGGGAATAAAAGCGCCATTCAGGAATTGATCCTGTGGAGTGATGAAGTGGCCAAAACCGGTAGAGAGGTACAAAAGCAATTCTTGAACTATTGCCTGACCATGATGCGACAGGCGTTACTTTTGAACTATAAGGCGGATGAACTGGTCTATACCAAAATCCATATGCAGGGTTTTGACCTGGGCAAATTTGCACCATTTGTTCATGAAAACAACATTTTGGAAATTGTGGAGGAGTTGGAAAAGGCCATTTTTCACGTGGAACGCAACGGAAATTCCAAAATCATTTTTACTGATTTATCCATTAAACTGACCCGGCTTTTGCACGCCAAGGCCGCTTAAATACGTACCGACCATGGAAAATTTAATTTCGCACGCCGCAGAAATTCTTCTTTTGATTTTTTTGACTATCACCTTTTTACAAAGTGGCTTGGACAAACTTCTGGACTGGAAAGCTAATGTAGGCTGGCTAACCGGCCACTTTTCGAAAACCCTTTTTAAAGGCGGGGTACCCTTACTTTTGGGAATCATCATGGTGCTAGAAATGCTATCAGGTATTCTTTGTGGGGTAGGCATCTTCCAATTTACCATAGACGGGGAAAGTTCCATTGGCTTATATGGATCCATCCTATCTGCGATAACCCTGCTGCTGCTGCTGTTGGGGCAACGGGTGGCCAAGGATTATGAAGGCGCCAAAACCATTGTCATCTATTTGATCCCCACGGTGTTTTTGGTGTATTTGATGCAGTAATTCAAAACTTTACCTTTCCTTATCTTCAAAATTATGTTTGAAAAAAAGGTGATTCTTCCGGTTATTCTAATAGTTGCTGGCCTTGTCCTTTTAGTTTTGAATCTAACACCTAAAGGTGAAATAAACATTTATGGAGCCGTCTCGAATGTTTTGTTGATTTTGGGAATGGTATTGGTAATCATTGACAATCGAAAAAAACCGAACAACCGTTCTTAATCAAAAGCATAAGAAATGAGCTCTCAATCAAAAGCGCCTAAATCTTCATCTCTAGAAAGTGTGTATGAATCCCAGTCCGATATGCGTTCCGGTTACGCAAATGGAGCCTTGGGTGCCCTTGTTTCCGGTACTGTTTGGATTATTGCCGCGGTAGTGGCCTTTCAGGTCAGTTCGCAATCAGCCATTTGGACCTTGTTTGTTGGGGGTATGCTCATTCATCCTTTGAGTTTGGTATTATCCAAACCTTTAGGCATTCCGGGAAAACATTCCAATGGAAACGTGTTGGCCAACCTAGCTATGGAAGGCACTTTTTTTATGCTCATGTGCATACCTCTCGCCTTACTGCTCTCCCTACAAAACCACGAATGGTTTTTTCAGGGGATGCTGCTTATCATCGGTGGCCGATATTTGACATTCTCGACATTATACGGCTTAAAAATCTATTGGGTGTTGGGTGCTCTTTTGGGCCTTTCTGCCTTTATGCTTTTTTGGCTAAAAGCAGATGCTTCCCTTTCCGCACTAATAGGATCCATCATTGAAATCGCTTTCGGTATTCTTCTATTCATAAGATTTCGATCCCAAAAGGCATAAAAAAGCCCATTCAAATGAATGGGCTTATCCGTTTACAAGAAGTGCTAAAACTATTTCTTGTACTTGTCGTTCAAAATTTTCAAGATGGCTTGGGTAAGATCATTGGCTTCTTCGCCGTACAATACGGAACCACCATCACCTCCACCTAAAATATACGTGTAACCGTTTGCCTTACCATAATCCTTGATCTCATTTTTCACCTTCTTCACCAAAGAATCCATTTCTACTTGGCTGGTTGCTTGCAATTGTTGCTCCTCTTGTTGCAATTGTTGACCGATAAACTGACCACGTTGTTGGAATTGGGCGTATTCTTCCTGCGCACTTTGTTGCGACATTTTTTGGGCCTTGGCCTGGAAGGCTTGAAGTTCCATTTGGAAGGATTGGGAAATACTGTCCCTTTTTTTGCCCATGGCATCGGCCTTTGTTTTAAAGCGAGCTTCAAGATCGATTTTCTCTTGGTAATCGTCCATCAATTTTACACTGTCCACAAATCCGATCTTGTTCTGCTGACATGCCATGGCCGTAACAGCAAGGGCAAGTATCATAATTTTTTTCATCATTCACTTTTTAAAGTTGCGCAAAAATAGAAAAGCTTTTGGAATGGTGGTCATTATCTTTTTGGGATTGAAAAATTCATCCTAAACACGGTATAAGCAAAATTTATAGAAACTTCCCTTTAAGATTGTACTCACTTATTTTATCGGCTTTCAGAAACAAGGGTTTCTAAGCGTTTCTTTTTTGTTTGATGGCTTTGCCTGTATCGATAAAAGATCGCTGAACAGTGCCGCTTAAAAGGGCTGATTTTTCCTTTTGAGGATATAAATGAGCGATGAATGCTCCTTGGTGAAGATAGCACTAATGTTTGACACCAATCCGATAAAGAAAGCACTCAACCAATAGATTTTGTTTCCTTTGTATTTTTCTGAAAGTAGGGAAACATAAAAAGAATCGAACCACATCGGCTTGATGGCGATCACTTCCAATCCATGAGGATCAAAAAGTTTGGTAATGGAGGTTTTTGAAAAATGCCAAAGGTGCCTGGGTACATCAAAAGCTGCCCAATGAGATCCATAATGTTTGGCATCGTACGATTTAAAATTGGGAACGGCAATTACCAACACTCCATCATCATTCAATAAGGAAACCATGTTTGTGATCTGCTGATCCAAATTGGGAAGGTGTTCCAAAACATGCCAAAGGGTAATCGCATCAAATTTTTGGTCGGCAACTTCATCTAATCTTTCCAAAAGAGGGATGCCCTTTTCGGTGGAAAGTTGCCTTGCCTTTGGGCTGGGTTCCACACCAACCACCAGAAATCCCTTGGTTTTTGCAAAAAGGAGGAAATCTCCTGTTCCGGCACCGATATCAAGAAGAGATTTTGTTTTATTTAATTGATTTTCAATAAGTTGAACCTTATTTTTAAGATTAACTCGCTTTACGGACTGGTATAACCTGTCCAAAAACGACTTTTTAGAATCTGTGTGCGAAATATAGTCCTCGCTTTCGTAATACGTGGAGAGATTTTCTGGCTGGGGTCGTGTTACCAGCATATCCAGATTATCATCTTTGAAGAGCTCAAAGGTTTCTCCGGAAACAGAAAAGTCTTTCGTCTTTATAAACAGATTCATGATATTCTTGAAGGGTCAATTTTATGAAAGTTCGAAGATAATGGAATTCACTTGGACAGATTCTGGCATTTTATGATGTTCTCTTCCAAAAGAAAAATGTGTTCCACGTGGAACACATTTAAAATTATCTGCCCAAATACACCAACAATACACTAATGTCCGATGGCGATACTCCGCTTATTCGAGATGCTTGGGAAATAGTCACTGGACGTATAGATTCCAATTTTTCCCTGGCTTCGAAGGACAAGGATTTTAATTGGGAATAATCAAAATGGTCAGGGATGCGAACATTCTCCAGTCTATGTAATTTATCCGCATTGCTCTTCTCCTTCTCTATATAGCCAGAATATTTCACCAAGATTTCGGCCTGCTCCATGACCTCTGCATCCAAATCATTTTCGGAAACATATCCTGAAACTTCATTCAATTGCAGCATATGATCCATGGTCACTTTAGGACGAGAGAACACCTTAAACAACTTGTCAGACTGACGCACAGTTGCAGAATCCACTGACTCCAAAATGGGATTGATTTCTTCTGGATCAAAGCTTGTCTTTTTAAAAAAGTCCACAAATTTTTCAGATTTATCCAGCTTCTCCTCCATTCTTCTCATACGCTCCTTCTTGGCCAAACCAATCTCAAACCCTCTTGGTGTAAGTCTTAAATCGGCATTATCTTGGCGTAAAAGGGTGCGGTATTCCGCCCTAGATGTAAACATTCGATAAGGCTCTTCTGTGCCTTTGGTAATCAAGTCATCTATCAAAACCCCAATATAGGCTTCATCCCTCTTCAACACAAATGGCTCCTTTTCATTGATTTTTAAGTGCGCATTTATTCCTGCCATCAATCCCTGGGAGGCTGCTTCTTCATATCCGGTAGTGCCATTAATTTGACCAGCGAAGTATAAGTTGTTCACCAGTTTGGTTTCCAAAGTATGCTTTAATTGCGTAGGCGGGAAATAATCATATTCGATGGCATAACCCGGTCTAAAAAACTTAACATGTTCAAATCCCTTTACGGATTTCAACGCCTTGTATTGAACGTCCTCAGGTAGCGAAGTAGAAAACCCATTAACATAAACTTCCACCGTGTCCCAACCTTCCGGCTCCACAAAAATCTGATGGGAATCTTTATCGGCAAATCGATTGATTTTATCCTCAATAGAAGGGCAATATCTTGGCCCCAAACTTTTGATCCTGCCATTGAACATGGGTGAGCGATCAAATCCTTCCCGCAAAAGATCATGCACCAATACACTGGTATGGGTCATGTGACAATCCCGCTGTGTCTTTAAAACCGGAGTGTTCAAATACGAAAACTTTTCAGGCTTTTCATCCCCGGGTTGTGGAATCATTTTGGCATAATCCAATGAGCGACCATCTACACGGGGTGGGGTTCCCGTCTTCATTCTACCACTATCAAATCCAAATTCAACCAGCTGTTCGGTAATTCCGGTTGCCGCCTTTTCACCTGCACGTCCTCCTCCAAATTGCTTTTCTCCAATATGAATCAAGCCATTCAAAAAAGTACCATTAGTCAATACCACAGCTTTTGATCGGATCTCAATTCCGAGGCTGGTTTTTACACCAACCACCCTATCGCCTTCAACCAAAATCCCAGAAACCATGTCTTGATAAAAGTCGGCATTAGGAGTATTTTCAAGTGCCAATCGCCACTCTTCAGCAAAACGCATGCGGTCATTTTGAGCTCTAGGACTCCACATGGCTGGACCCTTACTTTTGTTCAACATTTTGAACTGTATGGCCGACTTGTCCGTTATGATTCCACTGTATCCGCCAAGGGCGTCAATCTCACGAACAATCTGTCCCTTTGCAATTCCGCCCATAGCAGGATTACAGGACATCTGCCCAATAGTCTGAAGATTCATGGTAACCAACAACGTACTGGAGCCCATATTAGCGGCTGCGGCAGTTGCCTCAGCGCCAGCATGACCTCCTCCTACTACAATAACATCGTATTCCTTTTCAAACATATCTATGGTTCCACGTGGAACAATTTCATCTTTTCTTCTTCTTTTTTGCGCATCAATTTTTGGTCTTCATCGGACTTATCGCCATAACCCATGAGATGCAAAACACCGTGACTCATCACGCGTAGAAGCTCTTCTTTAAAGCTTACTTCAAAGTTTAAAGCATTCTCTTCTACCCTTTCTGTTGATATAAAAATATCCGCGGAAATGGTTCTTCCATCTGTATAATCAAAAGTAATGATGTCGGTAAACGTATCGTGATTCAAATACTCTTGATTCAACTCTAACAGATAATCATCGGTACAAAAGATATAGTCAATCTGACCAAGAACAAAGCCCTCCGATTCCAAAATTCTATTTATCCAATCGGAATAATCGGATTTGGTTTCCAAAAGCAAATCCGATTTAAAATGAAATTCAATCATTATTGAAATATACCTTTACCTTCTTTTCGAAATTTTGTCGCAAAGGTAAAGCTTGTCTGTTTAATATTTCAATGTCGTTTTGGTAATCTTTAAGCTGTTCAGGTTTAGTAGTAATAGGGTTCGTGAAAATATTCTTATTGGTTTCACTCTCCCTTTCCTTTTTCTCTCCTTGCTCCATACTTGCATTTTCCAATTTCATCAATTGGTGTTGAATATTATTAGCCTTGCTCATCGTCCTGTTGGTAATTCCATTTTCCAACAAATCATTTTCAAAGTCCTCCATTTGTTGAAGTAACTTTTTGGTCAGGTCCTGATCAGATTTTTTGATCATATCATTCAACTGCTCCTCTAATTTTTCCCTCAAAAATTGCTGCTCTTTATAAATCTCATAAACATCATTCAAGTTCATTTCTTCCAAGCCATTTCCAGATTGACCACTAGCCGAACCATTCTCTCCATCTTTACCTTCCTTTCCTTCACCTTGTTTTTGACCCTCACCCTTAGTGCCCTGTTCGCCTTCCTTGCCTTGACCTTCCTTGCCATTCTGCTCCCCTTGTTGTTGAGTGGGCTGACCTTCCTTTCCAGAACCTTGCATTTTCTCTTGAAGCTCTTGTTGTCCCTTAATAATATCTGGCAATTGAAAATCAGAGCCTCCACCATTGCCTTGACTTGGATTCATATTCTGTTGCATATTGTCCAAAACATTGGCCAGAAAATCTGCCAAAGCATTTGTGGCATTGATAACGTATTGTTGATAAGAAGCGCTTTGATAAACTTGGTTCTCCGAGATACTTTCAAGAGACTTGTCAATATTATAGTACACTTCGGTAATCTGCTCATTTACAAATTCAGACAACTCCGCCCGTCGGAGAGAAAGTGCAAACAAACTATCGTCCACATGCTCAAAAAGTCTGCGAAGGTTTTGTTGGTCCTTAACCGTTTTTGAAAATTGAGAAATGTCAACATCAGCCGTTTGAAGGTTGTCGAATAAATTTTCTTGCTTAAAGGAAAAGGTTATCAGGTTGTCCAAAATCTGACGTAACATTTCAGCGTCCTCGGAATCCGCTTCCGCGCCTCCTCCTGATGCTCCTTGCTGCATACCCTGACTCATTTCCCTCATCTTTTGGGCGGCAGATTTCTGCTTTTTGGATGCCTTGTCACTTGCCTCATTCCTTTGCTGACTTTGGGAAGATTCATCCATTCCTTGATGTTTGTTTATCTCTTCCAAAGCATCTTTTTGATCTTTACTTATATCGTCCGTCTTTCTTTTATCGGCATCAATTTCCAATGGCTTTTTTAATTTTTCATTGTCCTTCTCCAACTCCCTAATTTCCTTCTCCAGACCCTCGAAAGCATCATTAAGTTTCTTCTGTTCCTTATCACTAAAATCTTGACCCAGTTTTAATTCAGAAAGAATTTCTTGTTTCTCGGCCAACTCATCTAGCTCCTTCGCAATCTGAGCGGCCTTTTCCGTCACATAATAGCGTTTGGTCAATTCCAAGATTTGCTCCAGGTTGCGCGTATTCTTTCCTTGGTTTTTACCCAATTCTTCCAAACGCTTTTGAAGTTCTTCCTTATCAATTTTATCCGCGATCTTGTTCAGCTCTTCTAAAAGTTCCGCATTATTTTTTGCTTCCAATTCTTGTCGTTCCAACCGTTCCTGAAGCATTTTCTTAAGTTCATTGTCCTCGGAACCTTTGTCGATACTTTCACTTAACTCCTGGCTGAACTTTTTCATTAAAGCTTCTTGCTGTTGTTGTTTTTGCAAAAAGTTCTTGATCTGGCCTTTGTCCTCAAACGTAAGATTGCGTTCCTCTTTTTGACCTTCATTGATTTTGGAAAGTTCCTTATTCTGGTCCTTAAATTGTTCCAGAGATTTGGACATTTTGTCCAATGCTGAATTCTGAAATTCTAACTCTTTGTTATTCAGCTCGTTATCATTATAATAAGTGGCATTGAACACCTGACTTTTGGTAACCTTTCCTCCTCTAATACCATCATTATCAACCACTTCAAAATATAATTTATAGTTTCTTCCCGCCACCAAATCCAAACCGGAAGGAAAAGTGTAATAGAACTGATACACATTATTATGAGGAGATTCCAAATCCAACCTTTGAACTGCTTTCGCATCATCTGAAGGATAACAAACCAACCGGATTTTGCTCAAACCATAATCATCCGCAGCTTGGCCCGTATAAAAAGATTGATTTGGATTTAAGGAGTCTAAAAACTGTTCCACGTGAACCGTTGCATTGGCATCGCGAATCACTTCCAGACCATAGGCCAATTGTTCAAAATTTTGTACATGATCATTTGAAGTGCTCAACTCATAATCCAAGTTTTTAAACAACCTTAATTCATGACTAAAGTCGTCCTCCCCACCTTTAAATTGATAAACCGAATCCTTAGTCGTCATGTGGATTTCTT
>JASBTS010000007.1 GCA_030148305.1 Allomuricauda sp.
ATCTTGATAATTAGGAGCCATAGGCTTTTCCACACAGCAGGGCTTGCCCGCTTCGGCCACTAGTAAGGCATATTTTTTATGGGAATCAGGAGGAGTGGCAATGTAAACGGCATCAATTTCTGGGTTGAAGATGACTTCATCAGCATTGGTGGTCCATTGCGGAACGTTGTGCCTTTTAGCATAATCTTCAGCCTTTTCGGCATTGCGCCGCATGACCATATCCACCTTAAAACCTGGTGTAATCTGGTATGCGGGAACACTCTTTTTTTCGGCCACGCCACCGCAACCTATCACGCCCCACCGCAAGGGCTTCTCTTTGGAAAAATGAAAATGGGATTCTGCCATATTGTTAAAATTACAGAATCCCATTCATTTCATATCCTAAAAATTGAAAGTGGCCCCTAACAAAAAGTTGATTCCCGCCTGGGGGTAGTAGCCGGCACCTTCAACGGTGGTCACTGTTCCAGGGTTGGAAAAATCATCATCATAGGTATAGAAATACCCATTGGAAACAATATCCACATCAAAAATATTGTTCACCAATCCAGAAAGCACAATGCTTTTTACAAAGGCATTGGTTTGGATTACATACTGAACATTGAAATCAGTTTGGGTATAACTATCCAAGGTGGAACCCTCGGAATCAATGTTACCCATATACTGTTTGCCTACGAATTTGGACAACAACGACACTTGAAAATTTTCATTGGGTTGATAGGTCAAAATGTTACCCGCTATCAATTGGGGTGAATAGGCAATATGGGTATTGCCCAGGTCTTGGAGCACTCCATCCCTCTGAAAATAAAAGTCAAGGTTTCGGTTATCGCTCAGGGCCAGGTTGGGCCTCCACAAAAATTTCTGGGCAAACTTCAAATTGGCATCCAACTCCAAGCCCATTCGATAGCTGTCCCCGACGTTCGCCCTTAAGGGCGCCCCAACATCGTTGAGTTCCCCGGTGAGTACCAATTGATCTTTGTAGCGCATGTAGTATACATTGGCGTTCAACTGAAAATCTGGGGAAACAAAACGCCATCCCAACTCAAAATCGTTCAGCTTTTCAGGTCGGGGACTACCGCTTTCATAATCGTTTCGGTTGGGTTCCCGATTGGCCCTGGCATATGAAAAATAGAAATTGTTGTTTCGGTTTAAATCGAAAGTGACACCTGCCTTTGGATTGAAAAAATTGAAGGTATCATCTACCAGGCCGGTGTCATCCCCATTGGCTTCATAACCCACCCTGCGGTATTGCACATCACCAAAAACCGACCATTTGCTGGTCCATTGATAGTTTGCCTTGGCGTACCCGTTTAAATCGGTCTTGGTGGAATTGTCGTCATAATATCGATCTCTGATCTCGCTGTTGCTAGCGTATCGCGCCCAGATGATTTCACCAAAGTGGTCTCCCTTGTACTCGTTGTAACCCCCACCCAAAATCAGTTTGAGGTTATTCTTGTTATAAGTGGCCGAAAAAACAGTCCCATAAAAATCATTGTCCAACCAACGTCTGCGGATCAGATCGGTACTTTCCAAAGGTTCGCCATCCACCGTGATGGGCCCCAAACCATAATCTGCAAAATCTTCATCCTCTTTATATTGCTCAAAATATCCACGACCACGAGTGTAATGTAAGGCCAAATGTGTGGTCCAATCCGGGCTCCAGGTTTCGTTCCAATGCAACTGAAAATGGTCTTGCTTATAGTTATCCTCTTCCCTGTCGTAGAATTGAATGTTCCCATTTTCATCGGTGTACATTCCTGCAGAATTGAAAGTACGGTTGGTGGCAAGTTCCTCTGCGGTAATCCCATTCCAAGCCTGATAAGTGACCTCATGCCCTCCAAAAAGCAAAGCTTTCACCAGGGTATTATCATCTTTATACACCCCTTGCAGAAAATAGGCATCCAGTTTGGAACTCGCCCGATCCACATAACCATCGGAAGTTACGCGGGAGAGCCTTCCCGAAAATTCAACATGATCGTTGAGGAGTCCGGTACTGAACTTTACATTGTTCCGAAGCGTGTTGAAACTTCCGATGGAGGAAGAAACCTTGGCATAGGCCTCTTCCGAAAAGGCATCGGTGAGCATATTAAGACTGGCACCGAAGGCCCCTGCCCCATTAGTTGATGTACCTACTCCACGCTGCAATTGCAGGCTTTGGGTAGAGGAAGAAAAATCGGGCATGTTCACCCAAAAGGTTCCTTGAGACTCGGCATCGTTGTACGGTACCCCATTGATGGTGACGTTCACCCTTGTGGCATCGCTTCCCCGCACCCGAATACTGGTGTAGCCGATTCCGGCACCGGCATCCGACGTGGTCACCACAGCAGGCATGAAATTCATCAAAATGGGCACATCTTGTCCCAAATTTCGAGGAGTAATATCCTCTTTTTCCAAATTGGAAAAGGTAATGGGAAAATCCTTGGTCACTCGGACGGCTTGGACCAAGACTTCGTCCAAAACCACTTTTTTGCCTTCTAAAGTGTCGGCAGGTTCATTTTGTTGGGCACTCAAGCTGAGTCCCAGCCCGCAAAGGGCCAATGTTGTGAATAAACTTTTCATTCGTAAAAATGTTACGAATAAAAGGGGTCATTATTCTTGTTAGTAAATTGATTTTTGTTTCAAAAGAAACATAGAAATTCCAAGATGCGCCTAGCGCAGTCCCTTGGCAGCATTACCCGCCCAGGTTCATTGGGTATAATCTCAGCCTTTTTGCAAAAGCACCCCTTTGAGATGGGGCAAATGTAGTGTTCGGACATCATATTTCATAAAAAACCATCCGGAATTTTAACTTTTGGTTAGAACTATGGTCCCAAAGTCTGGGCGTATATAAGAATATGTACCCTAGATCTAAAAAAAGGTTTACACTAAAAATTATATTCAGTTATGCCGTGCTGGGCGTATTGGCACTACTGGCCGCTTATTTCATCTATGATGAATTCAAAAGCTACACGGCAACACAAAGCAAAGGGGATGACAACCTTAAATTGTTGCGTACCAATGAACTGCTTACCAATCTATACGAGGCTGAAAACCTTTCCAAATTGGCCCTGCAGTCCAAACAACCTAAAGATCTAAAGGCCTATGCCCAGAAAGTGGACTCGATTACCATTTTGATCGACTCCCTAAAACCTTTGGCCCGAACTAATGTAGGTTACCAAGTCGCCAAACTTGATAGCGTTCAAAAACTACTACAGCAAAAGGTTTATAATAGTGCCGAGTTACGCAGGCTTAAGGTGAAAAATGAAAACAATGCATCTTTTGATTCTGTTTTGGAGGCCTTTCATAAAATGGAGGTGGAAATGGGCCGAATCACCCCGGAAACCTTTGCCCCCAATTTTGAGCAACTATCCCCCGAAACCCAGCAATCCATTCGGGAATATGTGGCCTTTTTGAACAAGAACATTCCCAATTCAGATGCAGCTTCCAATGCCAACAACATCGATTCGATTTTGGAAGTATCCAAATCCATATTGAACAAAGCCAAGAACCAAACTGCAGCCATGGAACAGTCCATGCTGCAAAAGGAACTACAGATTTACCGTACGGACCTGGAACTTTCCCAAAAGATGCGAAGCGTTCTTTCCGATTTTGAACGGGAAATGGTGCAGAACGCCTTTTTGGACAACATCACCCAAAAACAAGCCCTGCAAAGAAGTACCCGTTTGGCTGGTGGGGCCGTGATATTGGGGTTGATTATCGTTATTGTGTTCACCTTTTTGATCTC
>JASBTS010000012.1 GCA_030148305.1 Allomuricauda sp.
TTTTAAGTCCAAGAACCAAATGGTCTTGCCCGCTTTTGGGGAATTTACCGGTACCCATGCCCTAAAACCTTCCAAACAGGATGAGGTATATGCCATTGTGGAGGATACTGTAGTGAAGGTTTAGATTCTTCGCTTTGCTCAGAATGACCCAGTGGTTCCTTGTCATTTCGACGGAGCAACGCGACGAGAAATCTCAAAAAATGCTTTCCCTAAAAACATTTCAGTTTATCTTTGCCGCAAATTTTTTGGTTTGACCAAAATTCCGATTTCCCAAAGCTTTACACAGTCTCCCACCCTACGGAAACTGCGGGATACCATTGCCCAATATCAGGAATCTACCCAAGATGGCAATAGAAAAATCAATGTAAAGGGACTCGTTGGTTCTTCCCTCTCCTTTGCGGTTTCAGAGGTTTTTAAAACTGTTGACTCCCCTTTTCTGTTGATTTTGAACGATAAGGAAGAAGCCGCTTACATTTTGAACGATCTTGAACTGTTGATCGGGGAGAACGATGTGCTTTTTTATCCAGGCAGTTACCGAAGGCCCTACCAAATTGAGGAGACCGACAATGCCAATGTATTGTTGCGTGCCGAAGTGTTGAACCGCATCAACTCCCGAAAAAAACCAGCGGTGATCGTCACCTACCCCGATGCCCTTTTTGAAAAGGTGGTTACTCGAAAAGAGTTGGACAAGAATACCCTGAAGATAAAACTGGAAGATACCCTCTCCTTGGATTTTTTGAACGAAGTGCTCTTTGAATATCAGTTCAAACGGGTGGATTTTGTGACCGAACCGGGTGAGTTTTCCGTTCGTGGGGGTATTGTGGATGTATTCTCCTTCTCTCATGACCAACCCTATCGTATTGAATTTTTTGGGGATGAAGTGGACAGCATCCGGACTTTTGATGTGGAGACCCAGCTCTCGTTGGACAAGGTGAAGAAAATCACCATCATCCCCAATGTGGAGAACAAGTTCTTGCAGGAATCACGGGAGAGTTTTCTAAAATATATCTCCCCCAAAACGGTAGTTTTTGCCAAAAATCTGGCACTCATCTATGACCGAATCGATTCATTTTTCGTCAAGGCCGAGGAAAGTTTTGCCAAATTGGGCACGGAGATCAAACATGCCGAACCCAAAGAGCTTTTTACGGATTCAGCTTTGTTGAAGGAGCAGTTACAGGATTTTTTATGTGTGGAGATTGGGGCTTCGGCTCCGCTCAGCCCCCCAAATATAGGCGACATGGTCACTGAGCAAAGTCGAAGTGACATCATGCAATTCCACACCAAACCCCAACCCGCTTTTAATAAAAAGTTCGACCTGCTTATCGAGAACCTGAACGAGAATCGGGAAGCAGGGTACACCAACTATATTTTCTGCTCCACGGAGCAGCAGGTCAAACGCTTCCACGATATTTTTGAGGAAGTGGACCACACGGTGCATTACCAAACCGTGGTTTTTCCATTATACCAAGGTTTCATCGACGAGGATCTAAAAGTGGCCTGCTATACGGACCATCAAATTTTTGAGCGGTACCACAAGTTCCACCTTAAAAATGGCTATGCCAAGAAACAGGCCATTACCCTCAAGGAACTCAACAAACTGGAGATTGGGGACTACGTAACTCACATCGATCACGGTATTGGCAAGTTTGGGGGGCTACAAAAAATTGATGTGGAGGGCAAAAAACAGGAAGCCATCAAATTAATCTATGGTGACCGCGATATTTTGTACGTCAGCATCCATTCACTCCACAAAATATCCAAATACAATGGGAAGGACGGGGCTCCACCCAAAATCTACAAACTTGGTTCCGCGGCATGGAAAAGCCTAAAACAAAAGACCAAGAGCCGGGTTAAGCAGATTGCCTTCAACCTGATCCAGGTATATGCCAAACGTCGTCTGGAAAAAGGGTTTCAGTACGCCCCTGATAGTTATTTACAGTACGAGTTGGAGGCATCCTTTTTGTATGAGGACACCCCCGATCAGGAAAAATCGACCCAAGATGTAAAAATGGACATGGAGAGCGAACGACCCATGGATCGACTCATTTGTGGGGATGTTGGCTTTGGAAAGACCGAAGTGGCCATTCGCGCGGCGTTCAAGGCCGTGGACAATGGCAAGCAAGTGGCCGTTTTGGTGCCCACCACTATTTTAGCCTTTCAACATCATCGCACTTTTTCCGAACGGTTGAAGGACATGCCGGTTACCGTGGATTACCTCAATCGGTTCAGGACCGCCAAAGAGAAAAAGGAAACCTTGGAAAATTTGGCAAGTGGCAAGGTGGATATTATCATCGGCACCCACCAGCTGGTGAATAAAAATGTGCAGTTCAAGGATTTGGGACTATTGATTGTGGACGAGGAACAGAAATTTGGGGTTTCGGTAAAGGAAAAATTGCGTTCCATTAAACAGAATGTGGATGTGCTTACCCTAACGGCAACACCTATCCCTAGAACGCTTCAGTTCAGTTTGATGGCAGCCCGGGACCTTTCGGTCATCAATACCCCGCCGCCCAACCGCTACCCCATCGATAGCCAAGTCATCCGATTCAACGAAGAAATCATTCGTGATGCCGTTTCCTACGAAATTCAACGGGGCGGACAGGTGTTCTTTATCCATAACCGTATCGAGAACATCAAGGAAGTTGCCGGCATGATCCAACGTTTGGTGCCCGATGCCAAGATTGGCATTGGTCATGGGCAGATGGAGGGCAAAAAATTGGAACAACTCATGCTCGCCTTTATGAACGGGGAGTTTGATGTGCTGGTCTCTACCACGATTGTGGAAAGTGGTATGGACGTAACCAATGCAAATACCATTTTCATCAACAATGCCAATAATTTTGGGTTGAGCGACCTCCACCAGATGCGCGGCCGTGTGGGACGAAGCAACAAAAAGGCGTTCTGCTTTTTCATTACCCCGCCTTACGAAGTAATGACCCCCGATGCCCGAAAACGCATCGAAGCCTTGGAGCAATTCACGGATTTGGGAAGTGGTTTCAATATTGCCATGAAGGACCTCGAAATCCGGGGAGCTGGTGACCTGTTGGGTGGTGAACAGAGTGGCTTCATCAACGAGATAGGGTTTGAGACCTACCAAAAAATATTGACGGAGGCCATTGATGAACTCAAGGAAAATGAGTTTAAGGAACTGTATGAAGAAGTTGAGGGCCATAAGGAGAAAGTATATGTGAAGGACATTCAACTGGATACCGATTTTGAACTGCTCTTCCCCGATGACTACATCAACAACATCACGGAACGGTTGAACCTGTATACCCAGCTCAATGAGGTGAAGGATGAAGAAGGGCTACAGAAATTCGAGGCCAATCTTGTGGACCGTTTTGGGGAATTGCCCGATCAGGCACAAGACCTGTTGAATTCCGTCCGGATCAAATGGATCGCCGCCCATATTGGTTTGGAAAAAGTGGTGATGAAACAAGGAAAATTCTTGGGGTACTTTATTGCCGACCAGCAATCCAATTTTTACCAAACTCCGGTGTTCACCCAAGTACTGCAATACGTGCAGAACCATTCCCAACAAGCCAAACTCAAGGAAAAGCAGACTCGCAATGGCTTACGCCTTTTATTGACGTTTGAACGGATTACCAGTGTGGAAAAGGCACTGAAGGTTTTGGAGCCGTTGAAAGTTGTTCCTTCCCATATAGTAGAGTGAGATTCTTCACTCTGTTCAGAATGACCCATAGATGTCATTTCGAGAGAGCTAGCGACGAGAAATCTTATCATCCAAAAACGTCATGCTGAAACAAGTTCAGCATCACAATACAATAGAATAGGATTCCGTGTCATGCACGGAAGGGCACCAACTAGCATATCATTTCGAAATGAGGAGAAAAAACGACGATTGAGAAATCTCTACTTCCTCAAAACAGATTTCTCACGCTCACTCCGTTAGGTTCGAAATGACAGTGACCCAAACTAAAAAGCCTCATACACCTGCTTTACAAACTCCCCTATTTTTGAGGGTTCCAACCAGCGGGTCACAATGACCAAGCCATTTTTTTGGTCCACCACAATAAAATTGCCCCCAAAACCTGCGGCATAGAACACATGCTCGGGTACATCATCCCAATAACGTGGCCCATTTTGGTTGAGCCACCACATATAGCCATAGTTCACATTGGGCACCGAAGGTGCAGTGGCTTTTTTGATCCACCCTTCACTGATCAATCGTTGGTCTTTCCATTGGCCATTGTTCAGGAACAACATCCCAAAACGGGCCATATCCTCGGTGGAAATAAAGAGTCCGGCTCCCGAGTGCCCACCACCCGTAACGGATTTCATTTGAATGCCATCCACTTCCGTCCAAGCATGGTCATACCCAAACCAACGCCAAGTGGTCGTGGCCCCAATGGGGTCCATTACTTTTTCCTTCAAGATCATGGGAACTGGTTGTCTCCACACATGCGTTAAGGAATAGGCCAAGACATTCACCCGGACATCGTTGTATTCCATTACGGTACCCGGTTCGTTCAGTTTTCGGAATTTCCAATCGTCCAGACCGCCTTCCCGTGGTGGACGATCGGCCCAATCCTTGCCTCCCCAAAGTTCCCCTGACCAGTCTGAGTTTTGTTGTAGCAAATGCTCCCAGGTTATCTTGGAGTTGTGTTCCCCATCAAAAGTCCCATCCCAAATATAGTCGCCCACTTTATCCTTGGTATCCGCAATCAACCCCTCATCCTCGGCCAAACCCGCAACGGTGGAGAGAAAGCTTTTGGTTACGCTAAAGGTCATATCCACCCGTTTGGTATCGCCCCAAGAAGCCAGAACATAACCGTTCTTCATAATCATACCGGCAGGTCCACCTCGCTTTTTGGTCGGTCCCAAAATTTGATGAAAGGGTTCTTGTTTAAAGCCATCCAAAATGGCAATACGTAAATCGCGGGAACCGGAATATTCGTTGGCATTGGCGTAGTCAACAGCTTTGGACAGTTGGTCTGCATCATACTTGAACTGACCTTTTTCAGCCGTTTTCCACGTTTCGTTTCTTTCGGGGAAATACATTTTTTGGGCCGCCAAGGGGTTGTTGACCATTAATACTACAAGGAGGGAAAAACGAAAGATTAATTTCATGTTGAGGGATTGGTTAATTAGGCTTTGAAGGTACTAATTGTTGATGGATTTCTTGCCTTACCGCAAGAACCTTCCTGGTTGAGAAGCATTAAAATGGGATTCTTCATCCCGATAGCCATTCGGGACGTTCAGAATAACAAGTAGGTTTCATAGTCATTTCGACATGAGGAGGGAAACGACGATTGAGAAATCTTAAATATCTCACGTAATGCTGAACTGGTTTCAGCATCCCATAAAGTACCTTTAGATTCTTCACTACGTTTAGAATGACATTTAAGCCAAGAAAATTTCAACAATGCCACAAATAGAAACTCAAAACCGTTTTTTGTGTACCTGTTTGCCCTCTTCATTGTAGTATCGCCAGGTACCCACTTGCTCATCGTTACGGAAACGGCCGGATATTTTTTCCGTGCCATCAGGATAGTACTCCGTATAGCGACCATGTTTGAGTCCATCTTTCAAATCCACTTCAAATTTGGTAGCCCCGTTCACGTACATTTTGCTAAAGGAATCGGCATTCAAATCAGTAGGGTATATCGGTTTTAGGTCGAAAACAGCATCAGTGATTTCCTCTGGGGAACTATTTTGGATTGTTGGGGTTGGCTCAGGTTCTTCCTTCTGGAAAAAAGGATTCTTTTTCACCTCTTCCACATCTTGATAGTTGATGACCAACCGACTTTCGAACAGATCTTCCTCTGGGGTCAATTGCAGTCCAAATTGTGGAAAGCAAATGAGAAAATCCTTGTTCTTTTTCATTTTTTGCTTGGTTTCGGCATCGGCAAGGGCATACATATTATCAAACAGAATGGGCACATTGCTGTAAACGAAAATGGTAGATTCAGATTCGAATTTTTGATCAAAATCCCTAAAATCCTTCAAACTGGAAAGGGTCTCCTCCTCTACCACATCATCTATAATACTTTTAAGGGTGTTGGGGTTATCACTAAAGATGACATATTCATCGATCTGGGTAAAATAGGGTTTGTCAAATTCATCAAACCTACCGCCCAGCAGCATTTTAAAAAATCCCTTTATGGATAGAAAATTGATTTCATAATCCTTGAACTTGACCGCCTTGAACTTGACCGGAGTCTTTTTTCGGATCTGTTCCAACACAAAATCGAGGTTGGTCTTCGCCTTTTCTGGATCGTTCGCCTTTAATACCAAGGCCATGTCATTTTTCCCTTTGGAAATATGGGATTGAATCTGCAAAAGGGCAATTTCGTCTCCGATCCAACTCACAAAGTTGTCCTGAACATTTATTTTTAGAAACTTTTCTACTTTCTCTATACCTTCCTGATAACTTTCGAACTGTTTGGGGTCGTTTTGCTGGACCGTTTCAAAATTCTTGTAGAACTCAGCAAAGCTGTTGAACCCATAACTGATATACAAGGCCGTGCGTTTGGGGGCAATGTTAGGGATGGTCCGTTCCGCAGTTCCCGATTTTTGAAGCGCTTCCAAGTAATACTCGTTGGTATCGCTGATGTTGGTATAGCCATTTGCAGTGAGGGTGCTGTTTTCATCCAGGTCAAAATAAAATCCGGAGAACAAAAAATTCTCGCTCACCCTGCGCACCCAATCCGATGGCGTATCGGTAAACCGTTTTACATAATCATCAAAATAGTTGTATTGAAGGTACAACCGGAACAGGTCCTCATGTCCCACTTTTTGGTTGATCTGTAAAAAATTGAGGTTCCTTCCCAAAACGGGCTCCTGGTATTGGTCTATGGATGCTTCTACCAACGAATGGGTATAAGAGGCCACCAATTGGTTTTTGATAAAAGCGAGGTACATGGTCTCCTTGCTTTCGCGATCATGGACTTCCAAAATCTCATGGCCGTGATAATTGCGTTTACTCATCACGTAATCATCATTGAGCAAAGTATTCAAATACGTTTTCAGCAATTGCAGTTTGGCAATCCGCTTTAGATCCAACACATAAAAAATGCCGTAATCCTTTGGCGATATCATGTGGATGGAAATGAACAGCGACCGACCATCAAAAAACTCGAAGAGCTTGTGGTTGTTGTTAAAGACGGTATCCACTTTTTGAATGTTCTCCGTGAGTTCGGCAAAGTAACCGTTCATTTGAAGATGTTGCCAAGCGGCACTTTCGCTCACCTTGTCCCAACTTTCAACCGGCCGTTCCGATTCGATGATGAAGACCGCATCCTTCGGAATCAAATAAATGGATTGCAGATTGGTTTTGGGAGATAGTACAAAAATATAGGCCAAATAGCACAGGTACAGCGCCATTAGTGCCAAAAAACCATAAAAAAACCTTTTTTTGGTCATTGTTCCTAAAGTGTCTCTTTCTAAAACGAAGGAGTTTCCGTTTTAGTTTAGACCTAGGAATGGTAACGAAAAATTAAAGTTGTTTAAGATCTTTAATGGTCTTGAAGGCTACATCTACCTGTTCATCGTTCACCAAAATGGTAAACTCGTTGGTGGTAGAGATCACTTCATACAATACAATGCCTTCCCAAGCCAGTCTTTGGAAGATAAAGTAATAGATTCCGGGAACGGAAACGTTCTCGGCGGGCAATTTTACCGTGATGGAGGAAAGCCCTTCAGCCTTTTGCGTACAGCGTTCGTGTTTGAAATATTTTTCCACTACACTGTCCATAATGTTACTGATCACAATGTTGATCTCGTTTACCCCTCGGGAAGAAGTATAGAACACATCCTGATTGGCATTCACTTCTTCCAATAATTTGGCCTGTTGCTCCAACATGGTATCGGAAGCCAAAAAGGTATAGTCGGACAAGTTGGAACGTACCGTAATCTCACCAATGTTCTTAAGGACCTTTACGATCTTGTGGGTGGCGCGGAACTCCAAGTCATCGGAAAGACGTTTAAGGGCCATCACAATGGCACCATCCTTTACATCCTTGCCCAATTCATCGGCAATTTCTGGTTTGATCTGGCGGGAGAGGGAAGTAAGGTTAATAATACCCTGGGCCAGAGCCGTTTGGAGAAATGGTTTTTTCTTAATGTAGTGCTCAACTACTGCTGATATTGTTTTCATTGAGGATTGGTTTGGTACAAAAATAACATATTGTTACAAAACAAACAAATGGTTAAAAATAATGAAATGCATCCTCCAGATGCTCCAAAACCGTTTTATCCTTCATTTTGATGACTTTTATGACATCAAAACGCACCTCCAGATCAAGGTCGTTATCCATTACAAATTGATGGGCAGCAAGGGTCAAAAGTTTGATTTTTTTGGCGCTGATCACAGTAGTCATATCCTCCAGAAACCCCATGTTCCTTGACTTTACCTCCACCATGGCCAGGATGTTCCCTTTCTTGGCCACAATATCAATTTCCGCTTTCAGGTATCGGTAATTTTGATCCAAAATTCCATACCCCTTATCTCTCAGATAATCAATGGCTTTCTGTTCGCCAAACTTCCCAAAATCGTTGTGTGTTGCCATGAAAAAAAAAGCAATATCAAAAAAAAATATGCATTTCGTCGAAAAATTTGGTAGTTCACGGACATTGAAACGTTAAGATTGTAATTTGTTGGCCCAATTGAACCACATCCAACATTAGCATAAACATATAGTTGCCCCAAAACTATGTACCTAAATTAACGCCAGACATTGCTATGGAGTACTTCATCAATTGTAATACCTCAACTTTGGCGCCGTACACCACTCCCTTGGATGAGTTGCGCGCGGCCCATTTGTACCGAAGGCTAGGTTTTAGTGCCTCAGTGGACACCATTAATGCCGCTGTTGGACAAACTGCTGGTTCCCTTGTGGACAATTTGGTCAACCAGGCACTTGCAGCACCTGTGATCCCTGCACCTGCTTGGGCCGATTGGAACAATGCCAGCTACCCCGCAGACGACGATCTTGCCAATCAGATGAGACGGGCCCAACAAGAAGAATTCACCACCCAATACGGCAATGCCCTATTGGACAACGGTCTTCGCGACAGGCTTAGTTTCTTCTGGAGCAACCACTTTGTGACCCAGTTAGAGGTGTATAACTGCAACCAGTTCCTTTATTATTACATCAACTGCCTTCAGCGCAACGCATTGGGCAACTTTAAGGCCTTCACCAGTGAAATTGGTCTTACCAGTGCCATGTTGTACTACTTGGACGGTGTAAGCAACCGAGGGAACAACCCGAACGAAAACTACGCCCGCGAGCTATATGAGCTTTTCACCCTTGGTGAGGGCAATAATTATACAGAACAAGATATTATTGAAACCGCAAAGGCGCTTTCAGGATATACCGAAAGAGGGGAAGAAGGATGTACCCAGGTAACCTTTGATCCTACCGAATTCAATACCGGGAACAAGACCATTTTTGGACAGACCGGCAATTGGGGATATGATGACGTCATCAATATTTTGTTCAACCAAAGAGCTAACGAAATTGGATGGTACATCTGCAAAAAACTGTACGAGTTCTTTGTACATCCCGATTCTACTGGTGATGATGGCAATGGTATAGCCCCTCAGATCATTGATGGGTTGGCCCAGACCTTCATTTCCAACAATTTTGATATTGCTCCGGTAATCAGACAACTTTTCAAGAGCCAGCATTTTTTTGATGAAACTGCAATCGGGGTCATCATCAAAAGTCCTGCGGATCTATATTTTAACTTTTTGAAGGAGACCAACTTCACCTATGATGATACTGCCGTGTTGAACATGATCGATTCCTGTACCCTATTGGGTCAAACCTTCTTTCAGCCCCCAGAGGTGGAAGGATGGCAAAGGGACCGAACTTGGATCAATACCAATTTCATCATTGGCCGTTGGCTGACCATGGAAGTGTTCATCGACCGTTTCTTCCAAAACGATCCCGAACAATTTAGAACATTGGCCATAGATGCTGTTGGTCCTGCCGACAGCAACACGAGCAACCCAGAAATAGTGGTTAGGGCATTGGTGGATAAATTCACTCCAAAGGGCCTTTTGACGGATGCCGATTTTGAAAGGGCCATGGATGCCTTCAAGATCGATGACGTACCCGAGGAATACTACTCTCCGGATTATACTCCAGGCGGTACAGGGGAATGGATGCTGCAATTGAGTGCAGAACCTCCCACACAGGTGTATATCCTGTTACGCCATTTGTCCAGAGAACCTGAATTTCAACTTAAATAACCCTTCACCATGTGCGATACCCATCATACCCACGATAAGTCCCCATATAAAGGTCTTGAACACGAAGGTCACGACCAGGAACACACCAAATGGAGCCGAAGGTCCTTTTTACAGGCCCTCGGAATAGCCGGTTCAGGTTCTATGTTCTTGGGGAGCCATTTGATCTCGGCTTCTGCCCCATCCCCTTTTACTGCAGCGGTTGCGGCAGCAGAGACCGATAATATTTTGATCCTCATCCGATTATCGGGAGGAAATGACGGTCTGAGCACCGTTATTCCGATCCAACAATATGATTCTTACGCCAATGCAAGGCCCAACATCTATATTCCTGAAAGTAAAGTCCTAAAACTTACCAATGATTTTGGGGTGCCCACTTATATGAGCGCTCTTGAATCCATGTGGGGCGACGGACAGTTCAAGGCGGTGCACGGTGTAGGGTACCAAAACCAAAGTTTGTCCCACTTTACGGGATCGGACATTTTTGCCAATACCGATTTAACAACCACTGGTTTTTCTGGAGAAAACACCGGATGGATGGGCAGGCATTTTGAGGAGCTCTATCCAGATTATCTCATAAATCCACCAGCAGCTCCGGCAGCTATCCAGATCGGGAATTTGGCCAACCTTATTTTCCAAGGGGAGGAGACCAACTACGCCTTTGTGACCAACAATATTGACCAGTTGGAACAAATTGCCCAAACAGGTGCTTTTTATGATATTGAAAATGCTCCGTTTGACGACTGTATGTACGGTGACCAGCTTCGCTTTTTAAGAGGCGTTGCCAACACCACGTATGAATATGCCGGTATCATCCACGATGCCTATATGAGAGGTCAAAACCAAGTGGTATACCAAGAAAATGGCTTTGCACGTCAGTTGGCTTTGTTGGCCCGATTGATCAAAGGTAATTTGGGTACCAAGGTGTACATGATCTCCATGGGAGGTTTTGACACCCACGGTAACCAGCCCATAGTGCATGAAAGGTTGATGTCCAACCTTTCTATTGCCATCAACAATTTTTACGAAGATATTGCCTTTACCCAGCAAGACGATAAGGTATTGAGCATGACCTTCTCCGAGTTCGGAAGAAGGATTTTTGAGAACGGGTCCAACGGTACCGATCACGGTAAGGCGGCTCCCACCCTTTTCTTTGGATCGGGATTAAATGGTAGTGCCTTTGTGGGTGATCACCCTTCCTTGGATGAACCGAACAACCGCGGTAACTTGGAATACACCATGGACTTTAGGGACCTATATGGAACCGTTTTGGCCGAATGGTTATGTGTTCCAAGGACCTCAGTGGAACAACATTTGCTGGGCTACCAATACAAAGCCATCAATTTAGGATTTAGTTGTAGCGGGGAACCGTTTGACGATATTGCCATGGACAACGATCCACCAATATTGCCCGATACCCCACCAAGTCCAGACCCGGAAAACCCCAATCCGGATATTTTGGACGGCATAGTACACGCTGCCGTTTACCCTGCAACATCACCTCGAAATCCAAGTATTTATCTGGATATGCCGGTTGCTGCGCATGTTGACATAGAACTGTTCAACATTTTGGGACAAAGGGTGGGAACCATTTTTAACGAAATGCTGATGGAAGGCCCCATAGAAATCAACATCCGTGATCGTATGCGCGATACGCTTTCCACCGGAAAATACATTTACAGAATAACAGTTAGCGGAAAAAAAATGAGTAAATCAGTAATGATTTCCTAAAGAAGCGGGACACTTTGTCATCTATTTTCGGATCCCTTCGAGAATGCACCCCACACCCCAATACGGGTCGCATTTTCGGAGGTTTCCTTTTTTATGACCGATCCCGTTAAATTCAGTATTTTTGGGGCCTAATTTAAAGATTTCATGGCCCAGCATACCAATCCTTCAAGATATACCATTACCGCAGCCCTTCCCTACACCAATGGCCCTATCCATATTGGACATTTGGCAGGGGTCTATGTTCCTGCGGACATCTATTCGCGCTATTTAAGGCTCAAGGGAAACGATGTTGCCTTTGTTTGTGGAAGCGATGAACATGGTGTGGCCATTTCCATGAAGGCCAAAAAAGAAGGGGTCACTCCAAAAGAAGTGATTGACAAGTACCACGGCATCATCAAAAAATCCTTCGCGGATTTTGGTATTTCATTTGATAATTATTCCCGGACCTCCGCAGCAGTACACCATAAAACAGCTTCCGATTTTTTTGTGAAACTGTACGAACAAGGTGATTTTATTGAAGAGGAAACGGAACAATTGTATGATGATGAGGCCAAGCAATTTTTGGCCGATCGTTTCGTCATCGGTACCTGTCCTAAATGTGGCAATGAGGAAGCATATGGTGATCAATGTGAACGCTGTGGATCCTCGTTGAACGCCACCGATCTCATCAACCCAAAATCGACCATTACGGGAACCGTTCCTTCCCTTAAAAAGACCAAACATTGGTTTTTGCCTTTAGATCGATATGAAGGCTTTTTAAAAGAATGGATTCTGGAAGGTCACAAGTCCGATTGGAAACCCAATGTTTACGGCCAGTGCAAATCGTGGATCGATGACGGATTGAAACCTCGTGCGGTGACCCGTGACCTCGACTGGGGAATTCCCGTACCTGTTGAAGGAGGTGAAGGCAAAGTGCTTTATGTGTGGTTCGATGCTCCCATTGGGTATATTTCATCTACCAAGGAATGGGCCGAACGTGAAGGAAAGGACTGGGAACCCTATTGGAAAAGCAAGGATACCAAACTGGTCCATTTTATTGGGAAGGACAACATTGTATTCCATTGCATCATCTTCCCGAGCATGTTAAAGGCACACGGGGATTTTATATTGCCAGAAAACGTTCCTGCCAACGAATTCCTGAATCTGGAAGGCAACAAATTGTCCACTTCCAAGAACTGGGCAGTATGGTTGCACGAGTATTTGGAGGAATTCCCCGATATGCAGGATGTGCTTCGTTATGCCTTAACAGCCAACGCACCTGAAACCAAGGACAATGACTTTACCTGGAAGGATTATCAGGCACGCAACAACAACGAACTGGTAGCCATTTTCGGCAATTTCGTAAACCGTGTTGCCGTGCTTACCCATAAATATTACAACGGGGTGGTTCCCGCGCCAAACGCCTTTTCGGAAGTGGATATTGAAACTTTGGAAGCCCTTAAAGGCTTTCCCGATATCCTTTCCAACTCTTTGGAACGCTACCGATTCCGAGAAGGTAGTCAGGAACTGATGAACTTGGCCCGATTGGGCAACAAATATTTGGCCGATGAAGAGCCTTGGAAACTCATCAAAACGGATGAGGAGCGTGTGAAGACCATCATGTATGTAGCGCTTCAGATCGCAACTGGACTCGCTATTTTGAGCGAACCGTTTTTACCGTTTACTTCATCAAAATTGAAGGGGATTTTACGTCATGCTGAACTTGATTCAGCATCTCAGTGGGAAGACATTACCTCCGAAGACAACCTGCTCCCGGCTGGACACCAACTCAACCCAAGTGAATTGCTTTTCAGAAAAATTGAGGATGCCGAGATCCAAAAACAATTGGACAAACTGGAAGCCACTAAAAAATCCAATGCTTCGACTACGCTTAGCACAGGTGCCATTGATAAAGAGATTATGCCACAGAAAGACACAATTACCTACGACGATTTTGCCAAGATGGATATGCGGGTGGGCACCATTCTGGAAGCGGAAAAAATGCCCAAGGCCGACAAACTCTTGGTGTTGAAGATTGATACCGGATTGGATACCCGAACCATTGTTTCCGGCATAGCCGAAAGTTTTACACCAGAGGAAATCATTGGTAAAAAAGTGACCGTTCTCGTAAACTTGGCCCCGCGAAAACTACGGGGTGTGGAAAGCGAGGGCATGATCTTGATGACGGAAAACCAAGAAGGAAAACTCGTTTTCATGAACCCCGATGAGGATGGGGTTGGGAATGGAATGACCATCAATTAGCATCAAAAAAACTAATATATTTTAAACCTCTTTTTAGACCCCAGTACTAAGAAGGAGGCTAACCTACTTTACATTTAAAAGAAATGCAACTCGTACCCTATATCGTTCAGCACACCCAATTACCGGAAAAAAGTGTGGAGAATACCGTGGCGCTTTTGAACGAGGATTGTACCATTCCGTTTATTTCGCGATACCGAAAGGAACGCACTGGAAATTTGGATGAAGTCCAGATCGGTGCAATTGTGCAATACAAGTCCCAATTTGAGGCCCTTGAAAAAAGAAAGGCGGCCATCATTAAGGCGGTGGAAGAACAAGGAGCCCTCACCCCGGACCTCAAGGTCAAATTTTTGGGATGCATGGATCTGACCAGCTTGGAAGATTTGTATTTACCTTTCAAGAAGAGTAAAAAGACAAAAGCAGAGACCGCCCGTAAAAATGGGCTGGAACCCTTGGCCAAGATCATCATGGCGCAAAACGCAGATGAAATCGAGTTCATCGCCTCCAGATATCTCAGCAAGGAAGTCAAGAACGAGGATGAAGCCTTGGAAGGCGCGCGCCATATCATTGCCGAATGGATCAATGAACGGGGCGACATCCGCAATCAATTACGTGGCCAATTGGAGCGACATGCCTTGATCACCACGAAGGCCATAAAAACTAAAAAAGAGGAAGAGAAAGCCCAAAAATTTCAGGATTATTTTGATTGGAGCGAGCCATTGGACCGTTGCCCTTCCCATCGGTTTTTAGCTATCATGAGGGCAGAAAAGGAAGGATTCATCCGGGTGAAAATCGAAATTGACGAAGAACGGGCCCTTCAGAACATGGAACGCCGTTTGATCAAATCCAACAATGCCTGTGCGGAACAAATCGAAATGGCCATCGCCGATGCCTACAAAAGGCTCTTGTTCCCTTCCCTTTCCAACGAACTTTTAAACGTTGCCAAAGAAAAAGCGGATTTGGCCGCCATTCAGGTGTTCTCCAAAAACCTAAAACAATTACTGTTGGGCGCGCCTCTGGGCGAAAAACGCATTCTCGCCATCGATCCTGGTTTCCGGACGGGGTGTAAAGTGGTCTGTTTGGATGAACAGGGCGACTTAAAACACAACGAAACCATTTATCCTCATGCGCCACAAAATGACAGGACCGGAGCCAGTAAAAAAATAAATTCCTTGGTGGATGCCTATAAAATTGAGGCCATTGCCATTGGCAACGGGACCGCATCGCGCGAAACGGAGCAATTGATCAAACGGATTCCCTTTAAAAAGCCGATTGAAGTATTTGTAGTGAGCGAAGCTGGTGCTTCTATTTATTCGGCCTCCAAAATTGCTAGGGATGAGTTTCCCAATTATGATGTTACCGTTCGGGGAGCGGTTTCCATTGGCCGCCGATTGGCCGATCCGTTGGCCGAACTGGTGAAGATTGATGCCAAATCCATCGGGGTGGGACAATACCAGCACGATGTGGACCAAACCCAGTTGAAATCTTCTTTGGACACCGTGGTGGAAAGTTGTGTGAACGCTGTGGGGGTCAACATCAATACCGCAAGTATTCCCCTGCTCAGTTATGTTTCGGGGATTGGACCCAAACTCGCCGAGAACATTGTGGCCCATCGCAATGAAAATGGAGCCTTCAAGAACCGGGAAGAAATCAAAAAAGTGGCCCGTTTGGGCGGAAAGGCCTTTGAACAGAGTGCCGGGTTTTTACGCATCAAAAATGGCGATAACCCTTTGGATGATTCCTCGGTACACCCCGAAAGTTATAGTCTGGTGGCCAAAATGGCCAAGGATCAAAAAATACCGTTACAGGAAATCGTTGGGAACAAAGACGCTTTGCAACGCATCGACCTGAAATCCTATTGTACCGAAACCATTGGAATGCCCACTTTGGAAGATATTGTGAAGGAGTTGGAAAAACCAGGTTTGGATGTTAGGGAAAAGGCCAAGGTGTTCACGTTCGACCAGAACATCAGGGAAATTACGGATCTGCGACAAGGGCAATTATTACCGGGTATCGTGAACAACATCACCAACTTTGGTTGTTTTGTGGATGTCGGGATCAAGGAAAGCGGCCTTATCCATATTTCCAACCTGTCCGATACTTTTGTAAAGGATGTCAACGAACATGTAAGCCTCCACCAACAAGTGATCGTTAAGGTCTTGGATGTGGATGTACCCAGAAAACGGATACAGTTGGCACTGCACAAATAAGGATTTTTAGAAATGCTCAAGATTGCGTATCATCCCATCTACAAACACCATTTACCGGATGGACATCGGTTTCCTATGGCCAAATACGAGCTGTTGCCCCAACAATTGCTACATGAAGGCACTTGTGGCGAGGAAAACTTTTTTGAACCTTCAATTCCTGAAGATGAGCCCATTTTGGCCGTGCATGATGAAGGGTATTTCCACGATTTGTTGAACCTGGAGATTCCTCCGAAAGAGGCTAGAAAAATAGGTTTTCCACTAAGCAAAGAACTGGTTCTTCGGGAACGCATTATTGCCGATGGCACCATAAAAGGATGTGAATTTGCCCTAGAATACGGGGTTGCCATGAACATTGCCGGGGGAACGCATCACGCCTATTCCAATCGTGGGGAAGCTTTTTGCATGCTGAACGATCAAGCCATAGGTGCCCGATACTTGCAGCGTAACAAACAGATGAACAGCATCTTGATAATAGACTTGGATGTGCACCAAGGGAACGGAACCGCTGAAATATTTCAGACCGACCGTTCTGTTTTTACGTTTTCTATGCACGGAAAGGGCAATTATCCCTTCAAAAAGGAAAAATCAGATCTGGACATTGCCTTGGAGAAAGGCACTACCGACGTGGAGTACCTTTCCATCCTAAAAAACACCCTCCCTTCATTGATCAAAAAGGTGCAACCCGAATTCATCTTTTACCTCTGCGGCGTGGATGTTTTGGAAACGGACAAACTGGGTACCTTATCCCTAAGCTTGGAAGGTTGCAAGGAGCGGGACCGCTTTGTGCTGCAAACCTGTCACGATGCCAATATTCCAGTGCAGTGCAGTATGGGCGGCGGCTACTCCCCAGAAATCAAGATTATTGTGGAGGCCCATGCGAACACCTTTCGCTTGGCGCAGGATATTTATGCTTAATTTTGGCGATTATCCAAATTTTCAACCTTCATGAAAATACTGAACTACCTGATTGTTCTATTGATTGCCCTACCTGTTACGGGTCAAGTGGATGAAAAAGAAAAAAATCTTTGGAACGACTTCACCTATGACATCGGGAATATTTTTGGGGGAGTGGGCTATGCCTATTCCAGACCCTTTCATTGGCAAGGAAACGATTGGGTCAATTTAGGATATTTAACAGGAGGCACCCTTTTGCTGGCCACCATGGATGACGAGGTGAACGACTGGAAAAATGGGTTCCGGGAAGATATCCCCAATTTGGTGATCGATTATGGAAACGAGTACGGCAGTCCCGAGAACAACTACATGCTTACGGGTGGCGTGTATTTGGCGGGACTGTTCACCAAAAATGAAAAATTGAGGCGGACCGGAGTTTTGTTGATTTCCTCGGCCACCGCAGGTGGATTTTTGCAACAAGTGAGTAAGCGAATCATTGGCCGGGCCAGACCCAAAAGCGGGGAAAGTTCGGACACCTTTGATCCCTTTCACCTGAACCGGGTCTACAATTATGATTCGTTTCCTTCGGGGCATGCCATGTTGGCCTTCAGTAATGCGTATGCCATTGCAAAACAATTCCGCAATCCTTGGGTAAAGGCGGGGATCTATACCGTTGGATTGATTCCAGGCCTTGTGAGGGTGATGGATGATTTCCATTGGTTTTCCGATGTGGCCTTCAGCACGGTGCTCAGTATTTTCATTGTGGAATCCATTGACCGGTATTTGGATTCGAAATATGACGAAAAGTATAACAACAATGCCAAACAGGTCAGTTGGAACCTATCTTTTGGACCCAACACCATGGGGGTATCACTTCGTTTTTGATTCAACCTAAATACAATAGTGTTAATTTCTTATTTAGATTGAATTAAAATAATTATGTTTGCCCTCTCTGTTCCAAGTGATGGGAAAAAAGAAGAAAGAAAAAAAGAAGCTCAAAAAAGCATTGTTGAAGAATTTGTCCACCCAAGGCAAATTGAAGTCCAAATGCTGTGAAAAATTCAAAAAGGGGGAAAGCAAACGCTGTTCCAAATGCCCTTGTTTTGACCTTTTGAAGAAAGTGGCCTAGGCCCTTCCCCATCTCCACTACTCCTATTCCATCCCTTTTCTTGGTTTTCCCATTTCCCAAGCTCCCGATTATGTTCTATTTTAGGGACAAATTAAAACCATCATGTTACGAAAAACCTCTCTACTCATTGCACTGCTGCTGGCCAATAGCGTATTTCTTCTGGCCCAGGAACAAGACCCTGTCATTAAGGCTATCTTAACCGAAGCCAATGAAAACTCCCAACTCGAAACCCTTGGGCACGAGTTAATGGACGGTATCGGACCACGCTTGGTCGGTACCCCTCAAATGAAAAAGGCCCATGATTGGGCCGTTGCCAAATATTCCAGTTGGGGCATTCCCGCCAAAAATGAACAATGGGGCGAATGGAAAGGTTGGGAACGCGGCATTTCACATATCGATATGGTGTATCCAAGGGTACAAAGCCTTCAAGGCACCCAATTGGCATGGAGCCCCGCCACACCCAAAAAAGGGGTAACTGCCGAATTGGTGTTGTTACCTATGGTAAAGGATTCCATGGAATTTGTAAAATGGTTGCCCACTGTTAAGGGCAAGATGGTCATGGTTTCTATGCTACAGCCCACTGGAAGACCTGATTACAACTGGGAAGAATTCGCCACCGAAAAGTCGTTCGAAAAAATGAAAAAGGAACGCGACGAACAGGAAAAAGCATGGAACGCCAATATGAAAAACATGGGGTATAACTCCAGAACCTTGCCCGAAGCGTTGGAAGCTGCAGGAGCCGTTGGTATTGTAGCTTCTAATTGGTCCAAAGGTTTTGGCGTGAACAAAATCTTTAGTGCCCGTACCAAAAACATCCCCACCGTGGATTTGGAATTGGAGGATTATGGGATGTTGTACCGCTTGGTGGAGTCTGGACAAAAACCACAAATCCACGTAGTGGCCGAGTCTAAGGATTTGGGGGTATCGCCAACCTTCAACACCATTGCAGAAATAAAAGGTTCTGAAAAACCGGATGAATATGTGATCCTCTCCGCCCATTTCGATTCTTGGGACGGAGGAACCGGGGCCACCGATAACGGAACCGGAACTTTGGTGATGATGGAAGCCATGCGCATCTTGAAAAAAGTCTACCCTAACCCGAAACGCACCATTATGGTGGGCCATTGGGGCAGTGAATAACAGGGACTTAACGGCTCTAGGGCCTTTGTGGAGGACCACCCCGAGATTGTTGCCGGTGTACAGGCCGTTTTCAACCAAGATAATGGCACTGGAAGGGTCGTTCGCATTTCCGGTGGTGGGTTTTTAAATTCCTATGATTATTTGGGCAAATGGCTACACGCCGCTCCGAAGGAAATCACCGATGAAATCGAAACCACCTTCCCCGGGACCCCGGCGAGGGGAGGCTCTGATTATGCATCGTTTCAAGCGGCAGGCGCCCCCGCATTCAGTTTGAGTTCACTGAACTGGTCGTATTGGAACTATACCTGGCATACCAACAGGGACACCTATGACAAAATTATTTTTGATGATGTGCGGAACAATGCCATCCTTACGGCAATTTTGGCTTACATGGCCAGCGAATATCCAGAGAAAACAGATCGGACAAAAGCAATACTGCCCACCAGAGATAGCACTGGGGAACCGGCAGAATGGCCTACGCCCCGCTCACCAGAACGCAAAGGTGGTTTGGAAGAAAATTAAACCCTATAAAGTAAAAAGGCCCCGAAAAATTCGGGGCCTTTTTTTATTGACTAACTAAAACTAAAAAATGCTAATTCCAACACTTGGTGAGGATACCCTAACACCGGTACCCACATAGGTTCTTCTAGGATACTGATAATCGTAATAGGTGTAATAGAAATGGGCGTGACCATAATATTCCCTGCTATGGTGGCAGTGATCATCACAATGTTCGGCATGTTCGGCATAGGCATCGCTTTTTCCTTTCATATAGGCTTTGTAAGCTTCCTTGTCCCGTTTTCTTAAATCCTTTTCGTATCGTTTTTGATCTTTCCAAAAATCCTTTTCATCCTCTTCATTGTTGGTGGCCAACGATTGTTCGTAAACCGCATCTTCTTTGGCCCGTTGTTCATAATAGGAAAGTTTGTCCTGTTCTTGTTGCCCGTTACTTTCTTGGGCCGAGACCGATGCTGAAACCGCGAAGGCCAAAATCATTGTTATCGTTCCTACATATTTCATAGCTCCAAATTTTAAGGTTCCTTATGTTATTTACGGAAGAACCGTTCATTTGGTTTTATAACAACTGAAAATGGTTTTACCCTAATTTGAACTTGAAGGGGAGTGTCATCTACACCCAATACCCTAATCCTCCGATTCTCGACTGCGCTCGAATGGACAGAACAAAATATCTCAAATGAAAAAAGCCACCGATCGGTGGCTTTTTAATACGTAATACTATAAAATTTATTTACCGAGCATCAAAAGTTCGTTGCACTTGATCTCTGTGATATAGCGCTTTTCACCTTCCTTGGTCTCATAGGCACGGGACATCAATTTGCCCTCGATCATGACCTCTTTCCCCTTGGCCAGATAATTTTCTGCAATTTCCGCAATCTTGCCCCAGGCCACAATGTTGTGCCATTGGGTATCCGTTACCTTTTCGCCTTCGGCGTTTTTAAAGGTTTCGTTCGTGGCCAAGGAAAATTTGGCCAGTTTGCTGCCATTTTCAAGGGTTACCATTTCTGGGTCATTGCCCAAGTGTCCGATCAACTGTACTTTGTTTTTAAGTGAATTCATGATGTAAGATTTTAGCGTTAAACAGTTCATACCATCGAATTGTCATCATTCGACAGGGCAAACTTAGGATGCCACCAAAACCCCATTCGGTTTGAAATTGTTTGCTTTCGTTTGTAAACGGATGTAAATGATTAAAAATAAATATAGGTGCCTGATGTGTGGACAATCCATTGATTTAGTTGCCGGTACCGGTGGGTTTTTGGTTGCTTTTGAAAAGTCTTCTTCCAATTCTAAACATAAAATAAGTAGCTATCCCAAAGATGATACACAATAAAAAGTAGAACAAAATGGAATACAAATTACTTCCTTCCTTCTCTATTATTGTGTTGAATACTTCCGAAACCAATATCGGTACGAACACAACAATACCAATTGTGAAGGCTATACTATAAAATAGAAGTAGGGTTCCTATAATTTTCTTTATAACGGGTGGAAACGTCATTGCCTAAAGATATGTGATTTTAACTCTCCTGTCCCACATTTAAGGTTACTCAATGTGACCCAATCCCCAAATCGGTGTCTAAACAGCAATACCTAACCCCAAATGCTATGCCCATTCGCTGTATCAATCAATATTCCGTGATCAAAAGGTTCAGTCTTGGTAAACGGATGTATGACAAACAGGAAACCATCTACATTCAAGAACGGGACGCCCAACACGGAGAACCCCAAAAAGTTTTCGACAGCAACAAGGAATATGTAACCGACATCTCTTCAGACATTTATACTTCTCTCCGTAAAAAATTCATCGTTCCTACCGAGGACAATCCTTAATCTTCCATAATGCCGCTGCATCACGCTTATAAATGTTAAATCATGTTAAATACTTGATTTTCTGATAAATAAATGTATATTGATAGTATGGATGTAACAATAAAGCATAGCACAGTCTTCTAGGTCGCACCTTAGACCGGAATCCTATTTGGGAAATTTCTTCTTCCCAACATCCAAACAAAACCAAAGCATCGCATCATACTAGGTCGGACATTTTCCACCTCATCTTTTGCATGCCTATTTCAACTGAAGTCAAATCAAAAATTTAAAAAACATGGAAACAGTAAAAGCAAAAAACAAGACATTCAAAAAATTGGGATTCACCTATTTGGAAACCGCCGAAATCGTGGTCAACCTGAACACATTATTGGCCAATTACCAAGTATTCTACAACAAGTTGCGAAACTTTCACTGGAATATTGAAGGGCCCGAGTTCTTTGAACTTCATGAGGAGTTCGAAAACGAATACAACACCACCAAAGAGAACATCGACATTGTGGCCGAACGTATCAGGGCCTTTGGCATCAAACCAAACTTCACCCTAAAGAAGACCATGGACATGGCCCACATTAAAGAACCTACAAAGGAACTTACCGCCATTGAAATGGTGCGTGAAGTGCTTCGGGATTTTGAAACCCTGCACAACAACATGCTGGATAGCATCAACGCTTCCTTGGATACCGGGGATGTGGTCACGGAAAACATGCTCACCGAGTTCATGACCCATTTGGAGAAAAGGAACTGGATGTTCACTTCCTACCTGAAATAAATCAACAGACACCTTTAAAACGAATTAGTAACGATAAAAACAAAAACCATGAAAACATTTACAACACTAGCAACCCTACTATTACTGACCGGATTTGTCGGATTTGGACAAACCAAAACCTCCGGCACCATGAACGCCACTACATTTAAAACCTTTGCCATAGACCGCAACGGTACCGAAATGCCCTACCATGTAAAAGTGGTGGAACAACGCATGTACCCAAGGGATATGGAGAACAAAGACCTAAAACCAGAAGCTGCCAAAGTGACCAAACTTATTGCGGTAGACTCCGATAATGACAATGTGTACGAACATTATCTGGTATTGAAGTACAACAAATCCGTTACGGACAGCTTTGAGGTGGTCCCCACCGAAAAAGGCTTTGCCGTGAAGGTAGATGACCGATCCATGGAATACTTTGTGGGCAAAGGCATCTATTTCATCAACGATAAAGACCAAGATTTCTTCACCGTGGAGGAATTTAAGGAAATAGGATAATTTTCAGGTTTTGTTTTTTGATTGACAAAGGGCCGGGAGTTTTTCCCGGCTTTTTTGTTTGCCATTATCGAAGGATTTCCCCCTATCTTTGGGGCAAAACACTAGCTATGCAACCTTGGTTGAAACCCGTGACCCTTGAAGGAAATTTGGTAAAACTTGTGCCCATGAAAAAGGAACACAAGGTGGATCTGGCATTCGCTGCCTCCGATGGCAACCTTTGGGAACTTTGGTACACCTCCGTCCCCACCCCTGCCACCACGGATGCCTACATCACCACCGCCCTTTCGGAACAGGAAGCGGGCAAATCGCTCCCCTTTACCATTGTGGACAAAAGGACCAATGCCGTGGTGGGGACCACGCGCTATATGAATGTGGACGCCGCCAACAAACGGCTGGAAATCGGCTCTACCTGGTATGCCAAAAAAGTACAGCGTACTGGCGTGAACACCGAATGCAAATACCTGTTGCTGAAATACGCCTTTGAGAATTTAGGCTGCGTTGCCGTGGAATTCCGGACCCATTTCCACAACTATCCTTCCCGAAATGCCATTCAGCGTTTGGGAGCCAAACAAGACGGTATTTTGAGGAACCACCGCATTGACGCACAAGGAAATTTAAGGGATACCGTGGTATTTTCCATATTGGACAGCGAGTGGAAAACGGTGAAAACTTCTTTGGAATTCAAGATGAAACGAGGGCCTTTGTACTAGCCAAAAATACCTAAGCTTTGCTTGTTTTGAGCAGATGGGCAAAATTATAGCTGGTCAGTTCCAGGTTTTGAAAGCTTTTGGCCTTGGCCTCATCCAAGTTACCGATCTGGTTTAAAATGGAAACGGCATAATCCAATCCCATGTGTTGCATTTCCGTAATGGTCACATCCACTGAGCCACAAAACGCGGCAACAGGAACATGATACTTTTGGGCGGCTTGGATCACCCCGTTGATGGTTTTGCCGGAAAACGTTTGTCCATCCAACTGGCCTTCCCCCGTAATCACCCAATCGGCTCCTTGTACCACCTCATCAAAATGGGCCAGCTGCATGACCAAATCCACTCCAGAGGTGAGGCTGGCGTTCAGGAACACCACGGCTCCTCCCCCAACACCCCCGGCGGCACCTGCTCCGGGAATTTGCTGTACATCCATACCAAAAGTGGTTTGGAGGACTTTGGCAAACTGTTCCAAACCTTGATCTAAAAAGGTCACCTCATCGGGTGAGGCTCCTTTTTGTGGACCGTAAATTTTAGCGGCACCCTGTTCCCCATAAAACGGATTGTTCACATCACAGGCCACTTGAATTTTAACATTGGACAACTGCGGATGCACTTTTTCCGTATCGATTTGAGCCACAAGCCCTAAATGTTTGCCCACGGGTTCCAACTCTTTTCCTTCGCTATCCAAAAACCGATACCCCAAAGCCTGGGCCATGCCCATGCCGCCATCGTTGGTGGCGCTTCCGCCAATGCCCAACACTAGGGTTGTTGCCCCTTTTTCCAACGCATCCAAAATGAGTTCCCCGGTGCCCAAGGAAGTAGTGTGCATACAGTTCATTTCAGCCTTTTGGAGCAGCTTGTACCCCGAGGCTTCGGACATTTCAATAAAAGCGGTCTTCTTGTCTTGGGAAAGTAAATAAGGCGCTTCAATTTCTCGGAACAAAGGATCGTGCACCCGCACCGGAACGGTGGAGGCATTCAGGTAATGGCTCACCACCTCAATGGTGCCATCGCCTCCATCTGCCAAAGGTCTTTTTACAATCTCCGCATGGGGAAAGACTTTTAGGACACCACTGGCCACCGCCTCGCAGAATTCCTGCCCGGTGAGGGAGCCTTTGTATTTATCGGGTGCGAGTACGAATTTCATGGTCTATTTAATTTTTGTAACGGTTTCGGCCATATGTAATGGTGAAATCGGGACTGCCCCATGATGGGAA
>JASBTS010000021.1 GCA_030148305.1 Allomuricauda sp.
ATTTAAAGCTTGTAATTGGGCCAATCCTGCATTGTAGGCACCATAAGCTGCCATACTGTTCAAGTAAGCGGCAGTTTGGGCATCCAACGGAATTGGATTATGTGGTACTGTAGTGAAATATGGAATGTCTGTTACGTAGGGAATGTTAGCAATGGCCCCATCTGCCCCACCGGCTTTCAAAGTCTGAACAATACCGCTCATGACACTTGCATATACATTGGGGTCGGTAATATCGTCCCTTGAATATGTACTGGGATCCAAGTTTCCGGTTTGATCAACACCTTCACCCCCGCCCACGGCATACAATACCACGTCGTTGGTCCCGGCCCAAAGTGTAAAGAATGTTGCGCCTTGTGCAGCAGCATCACCAATAACGGTGGCGGATTCGCTGGAAGAGAAACGTGCAAAATAAGGATTGGCTGTACCCATTGCAACTCCTGCAACGCTTCCATAACCTGGGGCCAACAATTCATAACTTTTGGCGCCTGGTACTCCCATATTGTTGTAAGATCCTGATAATTTACTGGATACCTCGGTAGCACCTTGTCCAGAAACAGGAGTTGGGGCAGGGCCGTTAGCGGTAAATGCCAAATAGAGCCTGTTCCCGGCAATCGGGGTTCCCTGAAGGGTCATGCCCCCAAGGTTGTCCGCCATGAATGGAATATTAAATGAGCCACCACCTGCCAAGGCAAAATTAGTGGCCAACATATTGGTGAAAGAGGCTTCCTGGCCTGCAATAAAAAGAGCATTATCGGAGTAACCTGCTGTAAGTGAGTTTCCTACCGCTACGTATTTGGAAAAATCAGCAGTTCCGGAAGTGTATTCAATGGGTTCGGTCGTGTTGTCAATTGGGGTCGTATCGTCTTCACATGCCATCAAGAATAAGCCCAAAACTGGGAGTAAGGCATAATACTTTTTCATATCCAAAATCTGTTAGAGTTAGTTTATGTTAACTTTTATGGTAAAATCACAATAAACCAAATCTATATCAAATTTGTTATACAGGCAATTAAATGGACGAAAAAATTATGCATGCATAATAAAAAGGGTGAAATTTTATGAATTTAGAAAAGCGAAGCTCTTTTCAAAAAACTGGGCGGGGTTTTCTGCATGCAACCAATGCCCGGCATTATCAATGGTTTCAATCTGTGCATTGGGGAAATGTTTTTTGATCTCGGGATAGTCATTTGGCAGGATGTATTCCGATCGGTCTCCCCTTAAAAATAGAGTAGGGCCATCATAAATGGCCAAGGGGGCGATGTTGTCCCCAATTTCTTCCATTTTGTTTTTTAGCACTTCAAAATTGAACCGGAAGCCCAATTTTCCCTGCTCCACCCAATACAGATTTTTCAACAAGAATTGCCGAATTCCAAAATTTCTGAGGTACTTGGAAAGTTCTTCATCCGCTTCCGTTCTGCTTGTAATCTTGTCAAAATCCAATTTGTCCAGTGCGTTTACAATATCCTGATGATGCGGCGGGTAGAATTTTGGGGCGATATCGGCTACCAACAGCTTGGTTACTTTTTCTGGATGGGATGTGGCCAACTGCATGGCCGTTTTGCCACCCATGGAATGCCCAAGTACAATAGCCGAATCCAAGTGATGGTGATCCATGTAGTTGATGACATCCTGGGAAAGCAATTCGTAGTCAAAATCTGGTGAATGGAAACTTTTGCCATGGTTCCGTTGGTCGATGAGATGTACTTGGAATCCGTTTTCGGCGTATTGGGCGCCAAGGGTTTTCCAATTATCCGACATCCCTAAAAAACCATGTAGAATGAGGAACGGTTGCCCTTCACCCATTATTTTTGAATGCAGTATTTCCATTATTTCAATCTGTGTAAGTACATGTTGATGACATTTTCCAATCCCAAATAAAGGGATTCGCAGATCAGTGCATGGCCAATGGATACTTCCAGTAAATTGGGAATATGTTGCTTAAAAAATTGGATGTTCTCCAAACTCAGGTCGTGACCAGCGTTAAGACCAAGCCCTACTTTTTGGGCGGCTTCTGCAGCTTTCACAAAAGGAGCAACGGCCGCTTCCTTGTTGCCTTTGGCAAATTCATGGGCGTAGCTTTCGGTATATAGTTCAACACGATCGGTACCTGTCAGGGCTGCCGCTTCTACCATTGTGGGGTCGGGATCCACAAAAATGGACGTCCGTATGCCATTCGATTTGAATGTTTTTATGACATCGATCAGAAAATCCTTGTGTTTAATGGTGTCCCAGCCCGCATTGGAGGTAATGGCATCCTCAGCATCGGGCACCAAAGTTACTTGGGTGGGTTTTACTTCTAGGACCAAGTCTATGAAATTTGGTACCGGGTTTCCTTCTATATTGAATTCGGTTGTGACAATTTTTTTGAGATCCCTGGCATCTTGGTAACGAATATGTCGCTCATCCGGTCTTGGATGAACCGTAATGCCCTCCGCCCCGAAAGATTCAATGTCCTGGGTAGCTGTGATAAGGTTGGGTACGTTGCCGCCGCGAGAATTTCGTAATGTTGCCAGTTTATTTATGTTGACGCTCAACTTTGTCATGAAGTTCTTTTTTAGATTGGCAAAAATAGGAATTAGGCACGCCTTTTGCCATTTAAAATTAGTATTTTGCACCTAATAACAGCGTTATGTACATCCAAGACCAAATTATAACCACAGTGCCCATTTTCGAGGTTTCCGAAACCTTGAAGGAGGTGATCAAGTTTTTTGAGGAGACCACATATTCCCATGTGGCCGTTACCGAAAACGGGGTTTACCTTGGACTTTTGTCGGAGAACGATCTACCCTGTTTTGAGCCGGAAAAATCCATTGAGGATTTTAGGTACGAGTTGGATAGCTTCTTCGTGACCAAGGAAACAGCTTGGTTGGATGTGTTGGAAATGTTCTCGCGCAACGAGGCCAATATTTTGCCTATTGTGGACGAGAACCAGTTGATCTTGGGATACTATGGCTTGGAGGATATAGTAAGTGTTTTTATCGACACGCCTTTTTTTAAGGAGCCCGGGGCCATTTTGGTCATTTCCACGGGAATCAAGGATTACTCGTTTAGTGAGATTGCTCAGATCGTGGAAAGCAACAATTCCCGGCTGTTGGGAGCCTTTATCACCGATTCTGAAAATGATGTGGTGCAGATTACCCTTAAGATCGGTACCCAAAACATGAACGAGGTGGCCCAAACTTTTAGACGATACAATTACACCATAGTTTTCGGAAATAGTGACGACCAGTTCCTCGAAGATTTGAAACAACGATCGGACTATCTGGAAAAATATCTCAACGTATAGCATGAAGGTAGCCATTTACGGTCAATCCTTTCAGGAAGAGGACAAGTGTTGTGTTCAGGAACTTTTGGAGGAACTCGAAAAGTTGGATGCCACCATTTACGTTGAGGAAAATTTCAATAAACTTGTTTCCGAAGTCACCAAAGACCATATTGATGGCCAGTTTACAGTGTCCAAAGGACTGGACTCCACTTATGATATGTTCGTGAGTTTCGGGGGAGACGGTACCATGTTGCGCGCTGTGACCTACATTAAGGATTATGGTATTCCAATAGTTGGGGTAAACACGGGCCGATTGGGCTTTTTGTCCACCTTTAAAAAAGAAAATGTGCGCAAGCTGGTCACGGAATTTGTGGCAGGGCACTATACTATTGAGGAGCGCACCTTGGTAGAGGTGGAATTGAATTCCGATCTGGATGAATTCAAGGGGCTAAATTTCGCTTTGAACGAGGTCACGGTAAGCCGCAAGGATACTACCTCCATGATCACTGTAGAAACTTATTTGAACGATGAGTATCTTACTTCTTACTGGTCCGATGGATTGATTGTTTCCACACCAACAGGATCTACCGGATATTCCCTTAGTTGTGGGGGTCCTGTAATTGCGCCTACTGCAAAATCCTTGGTGCTTACACCCATAGCGCCACACAATTTGAATGCCCGTCCGTTGGTCATTTCAGATGACACCCAGATCAGGTTAAAGGTTTCCGGAAGGGAAAAAACGCATTTGGTTTCTTTGGATTCCAGGATTGCAGACATTCCAAATGGCAAGGAAATCCGAATCAAGAAATCGAATTTCACCATCAAAATGATCGAATATAAATCGGAAAGCTTCTTAAAAACGCTTCGCAATAAATTGCTTTGGGGGGAAGATAAACGCAATTGAACTTGGGGCGAACAATAAATGGGGCGAAAAACTGTTTTACAAGGGAGAACAAATCTAACATTGTATCTATTGACCTTCCTTTACTCTTAAAACTTGAATTTTTTG
>JASBTS010000022.1 GCA_030148305.1 Allomuricauda sp.
GATGGCATCCACAAAATGAGGCTCGCTACGCTGCCACTGTCCTATTTGCACCATTCGGTCACTGGCATTCACTTTGGCCAACATAGCTTGACTTTCACCCACCGAATTGGCTATAGGCTTTTCGCAATACACATCCTTTCCGGCATCTACGGCATCCGTAAGTTGAAGGCAATGCCAATGGTCCGGTGTTCCAATAATGGCTATATCGATATCCTTGTCCTCCAATAGCTTCCTGTAATCGGTATACCATTTTGGTTTTTTGATGCCTCCCTTTTCCAGTTCGGCGGTTTTTTCACGTAGCACATTTTCATCCACATCGCAAAGGGCCACCACTTCCACTTCGCTGTTCTGCAACATGGAGCTCAAATCGGAAAAACCCATCCCGTTACAACCTATCAATCCTACTTGGATCTTATCATTGGGACTAATGGTCCTACGAATGGAGGCCAACATTTCGGTCGGGAACATAAAGCTGGCGCCTAGTCCTGCCATTCCCAAAGAGCTCCTTTTTACAAATTGCCTACGTGTGTTCATGCTTTTAAAATTTGGAATAAGATACAAAAAAAACGTCCCTTGGAACGCAATGTTCCAAGGGACGTTTTGGTTAAAACTATTTGTACGCTATTTACTTTCTTCAGTTGTGTTCAATTTTTTGCTCATCTCCATGGAAATGGCAGAACGATCGAACTTTAAACGGCCGGCCATGGTTTCGATGACACAGGAAAAATCCTTGTCGTTCAATTCCACGATCTTACCGTGAAGACCACTTTTGGTAATGATGCGGTCTCCTTTTTTCAATTCTGAAGTAAATTTTTTCTCATCCTTCTGACGCTTCATCTGCGGACGTATCATAAAAAAATACGCCACGGCAAAAATCATGATCAGAGGTAAAAAATTCCCAAGGTTTTCCATTTAAATCTTCTCCTTAATTAACAGGGCCAGCTGGCATGGCCTCAGGGGCATTAACAAAAGCCTTGATCCTCAAGATTTCGGAACCCTTGGCGGTATTGGCCGTTACGGTGATGGTCTTGGTCACCTGGTTTTGTCCAGATCCATTGAACTTTACCAAAAGCTCACCGGTTTCTCCTGGAGCGATCGGAGTGTTCTTTGGGTATTCTGGCACAGTACAGCCACAGCTGCTTTTTGCATCGGTAATGATCAAAGGAGCATCACCTGTATTGGTAAACTTGAATACGGTTTCCTGTGGGGTACCTCTTTGAATGGTACCGAAATCGTACTCTGCTGTTTCAAAGGTCATTACTGGAAGTTTCTTCTGAGCTTCGTCCCTAGTGGTAGCGCTTTCAACATTGTCGGCAACTATTTTTTCAGAAGCTTTGTCCTTGCAGGAAATGCCCATCAAAGCAACCGCTGCAATCAAACTAAAAACTGTTGTGATTCTTTTCATGATTAAAATTTGTTTTTCCAAAATTAAACAAATATTGTTTATTGGAGGCCTCTTCCAATTTTTTGCAACCTCCCTGAAGTTTTATACTCTTTCGCAAGCTTGTCCAAAACCCCGTTGATAAAGATACTGCTCTTGGGCGTAGAATACTCTTTCGCGATCTCCAGGTACTCGTTCAGGGTCACTTTTTCGGGTATGGATGGGAAGTTGAGCAACTCACAAATGGCCATTTTCAAAATAATGGAATCAATTTCGGCAATCCGGTCATTGTCCCAGTTGGGGGTCTTGCCCTCTATTTCCTTTTCCCATTTGGCATCGTTGAGCAGGGTCTTGGTCAACAGTTCGTTGGCATAATCCATATCCTGTTGGTCCTTCAGCAGGGCCGGTAGAAAGAATCGCTCCGCAGAAGTTTCATTGGCCTTTTTCAACCTTTTGATGATAAAGGTGTTCACAATTGGGAAATCGTCTACCCAGGTCAATTTTTCATCCTCGAAATAGTCGTAGACCTTATCATTTGGGGCAATGATCTCGCGGAACAATTGCAAAACCACATCCCGGTCTTCCTCATAACTACTTTTTCCACTGGTCATGTATGCCTTGTAGATGTCACTACCGGTAACCTCTTTATATAGGATTTTGATGTACTCCTCGTTTAGGTACCAATTGTTCAACTTCCTTTTGGAAAGTTCATTTTTCAAGGCCTCGTTGTTGGCAATTTGAAGAAACAATCGGTTTTTGACAAACTTTTCACGGTCTGGGAAATTGTCCTCTTCTGTGGCGAGGTATTTTTTATTGGCGTGGTTGACGTGCGTTTCGGCCATCCGAAGGAGTTCGGCCAAAAGGCTCAGCATTAGGAGATAGAGCACGTACATGTTTTCTATACTCACTCTTAGGAATTTTTCCTGTTTCACCAAGGAATCGTCCTTGGACTGGATCAATGCATAAATGCACTGCATCACTTTTACTCTGATATGCCTGCGGGTAAGCATTTGTAAGAACTTTTAAAGTCGTTGATTGGCTTTCACCCCGCAAAAGTAATCTTATATTTCAATCTTACCTATCAAAGTTGTTTTCTTATCAGTTTTATAACATTTAGTTTGTGCTCAATGGCATATATTTGCTGGATTGTCTTTAAACACGGACACTCAAAAAACTGCCTTTCCCTTTTATGAAGGAACTAAAACACCTCAATAAATACTTTAAAAAATACTGGTTAAAACTGCTGATTGGTATTTTGATCACCATCATTGCACGTATCTTCTCATTGGTTCTGCCTTCGTATGTGAACAAGTCCATACAGGCTGTAGAGGGCTTTTTGGCGGAGACCATCACCCTTACAGATGCTAAGGAATTGTTGCTGCAATACATCTTGATCATTGTTGGCACGGCCATTTTGTCCGGACTTTTTACCTACTGGATGCGTCAGACGATCATCAACGTATCGCGTTATATTGAATACGACCTTAAGAATGAAGTTTTCGACCATTACCAATTGTTGAGCCTTAATTTTTACAAGAAACATAGGATCGGGGATTTGATGAACCGGATCAGTGAAGATGTTAACGAAGTTCGTATGTATGCTGGGCCGGCCATTATGTACGGTATCCAAACCTTAACGCTATTTGCCTTTTTGATTCCGCTTATGTTCATCAAGGCTCCAACTTTGGCCGCGTACACCCTTTTGCCCTTGCCAATATTATCGGTATTGATTTATCAGATCAGCAAGGTAATCCACAAAAGAAGTACCAAGGTACAGGAGTTCCTTTCCAATTTGTCCACCTTTACCCAGGAATCTTTTTCGGGTATTTCGGTGATCAAGGCTTATAGTATTGAGCCAAGGATCAATGCGGAATTGCGCGATTTGGCCAACGACGGAAAAGATACTAGCATGGCGTTGGCCCGTGTAAATGCATGGTTTTTCCCATTAATGATTTTGTTGATCGGTATCAGCAACATTTTTGTGATCTATATCGGGGGTAGCCAATATATCAACGGTGAAATTGAATCTGTAGGGATCATTGCGGAATTCATCCTGTATGTGAACATGCTCACTTGGCCGGTGGCCATTGTGGGTTGGTTGACTTCTATCATCCAAAGGGCCGAAGCATCCCAAAAAAGGATCAATGAATTTTTAAAGCAAGAACCATCCATTCAAAATAACGTACTGAAACCGACTCCTATCCATGGTGATATCGAGTTCAAGAACGTAACCTTCACCTATGAGGATACCAATATTACGGCCTTGAGCAATATTTCGTTCACCGTGAAAGCAGGGGAAACCATTGCCATATTGGGGAAAACAGGTGCTGGAAAGTCCACTATCCTCGATTTGGTGGCCCGTTTGTACGATCCTACTTCTGGAGAGGTTTTGGTTGATGGCGTACCGGTTCAAAAACTCAATCTGGACAGCTTGCGTGGTGCCATTGGAGCGGTACCTCAGGATGCTTTCCTTTTTTCGGACACGATTCAGAACAACATCCGATTCGGGAACGAAAATGCTTCTTTTGATGAGATAGTGAAAGTGGCCAAACAGGCGGTGGTGCACAAAAACATTGAAGGATTTGCCAAAAAATACGACACCATTCTGGGCGAAAGAGGTATCACCCTAAGTGGTGGACAAAAACAGCGGGTATCCATTGCAAGGGCCTTGTTGAAGGATCCTAAAATCTATCTATTTGATGACTGTTTATCCGCCGTGGATACCGAAACAGAAGAAGAAATCTTGAACAACCTGAAAAAAGTTTCGGCAAGTAAGACTACCTTGATCGTAAGCCACCGGGTATCTTCTGCCAAAAATGCGGACAAGATCATTGTGATGGATAACGGTAAGATCATACAGGAAGGCACCCATGAGGAGTTGAACAACGTGGATGGCTATTACAAAGAGCTTTACATCAACCAACTCTCAGGTAAAGAATCATAAAAAAGTTGCTGAATTAGCATTTTTTTTACATTTTTGGTAACATAATTCAACATAGTACCAAATACACTATACCATATGGGCGAGAAAGAATTAATGGATCAAGAGGAGATATACTCGAAAGTCCTTAGGGCAGGAAGAAGAACTTACTTTTTTGATGTTAGAAGCACCAAAGCAGGGGACTATTACCTAACCATTACCGAAAGCAAAAAGTTTACCCATGACGATGGTTCTTTCCACTACAAAAAACATAAGATCTATTTGTACAAGGAAGATTTCACCGCCTTTAAGGAAATCATGGAAGAGATGATGGACTACATTATCGATGAAAGAGGTCAGGAAGTGATTTCCGAGCGTCACCAAAAAGATTTCAAAAAAGAGGACGACGACGAAGAAACCAGCTTTAGCGAAAATGGCTCTGCAACCGGTAGTTTTACCGATGTGGACTTTGACGATATCTAGGATTTCTTACTGAAAACATATATAACGGCCTGCTACATTGCAGGCCGTTTTTTATTTTTGACAAACAAACCACAATCATGGCAAGAACACCCAGCAACATGCTCGCCCTGGGCACAAAGGCACCACATTTTGAATTGTTGGATACGGTTTCCGAAACTATGCTTTCATTGGATCAAGTGAAGGGCAAAAAAGGCACGGTGATTATGTTCATTTGCAACCACTGTCCTTTTGTGATCCATGTAAACCCGATGATCTCAAAATTAGCCAAGGCGTATAAACCGTTGGGGATTGGTTTTGTGGCCATTTCCAGCAATGATGTGGACAATTACCCCCAAGATGCGCCAGATCTTATGAAAATCAAAGCCAAGGAGGAAGAATACAGTTTTCCCTATTTATACGATGAATCTCAAGAAGTGGCCCAAGCCTACGATGCCGCCTGTACCCCTGATTTTTATCTTTTTGATGGGAATGAACTATTGGTGTACCGAGGTCAATTGGACAATTCAAGGCCTGGGAACGGCATTCCATTGACCGGGACTGATCTAAAAAATGCCATGGATGCGCTCTTGGCCGGAAAGGAAATCGATTCAGACCAAAGACCAAGTTTGGGCTGTAATATTAAATGGAAGTAAGATTAGCATGCAATCAACGCCTCAAGCCCTGGTTTTTAAAATGATTCCAGTTGATTCATCTAATTTGGAAACTTATGTTACCGTTGGCACCCGATCATATCGGGAACATTATTTGCATTTATGGGAGAATGAAGATCCCACGCCCTATATTACCCACGGCTTGACCAAGGAAGCCGTGCAGCGTGAACTTGAAGATAAAAACAACCAACATTTTTTGATTCAATACGATGGGGACACGGTAGGAATTCTCAAATTGGTGACCGATTGCGGCATTGATGAAATTTCAAAAGAAGATGCCTTAAAGGCCGAAAAAATCTACTTACTCCAAGAGCATTCCGGAAAGGGTTTGGGCAAACAGGTACTTCAATATATTGAAGATTATGCCCGTTCAATCGGTAAAAAAATAGTTTGGTTGGATACCATGCAAAAAGGAAATCCCATCTTCTTCTATCAAAAAAATGGGTATGTGATCAAAAGGGAAAGTGAAGTCACTCTACTAGGAGCCAAGCCTTCCGAAAAACCGATGTGGATCCTGACCAAAACCCTATAAGCTTACCAGCCTTCCCGCTGGATCAAATTGGCAATATGGGCATAATGATGGTTACTGTGCCAAGCATATCTACCAACATTTTCGTCCAAACTTGTGGCTATATGGCCCTCAGGATGGATGAATTGCTTCTTAAAATCCTCTTGGGAAAGTCCTTTTAACAAATAGACCAACTTGGCATGTACGGCCCTTAAATGATCTAACGACATTTGAATAGGCGCAGTTCGGGTATCAAAAAGTTCTGCCCAAGCCTTTTCATCATAGGCTTTGATGACAGGGCTATTCTCCGTTAACGCCCATTTAAATCGGATATAACTGTTGTGATGGCTATCGGAAATGTGGTGCACCACCTGTCTTACCGTCCAACCCCCTGGTCGGTATGGGGTTTCCAATTGCTGTTCATTCAGTGGTTTTACCAGGTCTTCCAATCGCTGGGGCAAATGTTCCAAAACGGAAATCCATTCGTGCAAAAGGTTTTCGGTAATGTTCGTGGGTTTTTCAAATTTCCCGATGGGATAGCGGAGTTGTTCCAAAGTTACGTTTTCCATACTTCAAAAATAACAAACATTAAGTTGAGATGACCTCCCTTTTCATCATATGCAGGTAAAGATTTTTAATACACTTTTAACCTAAAATAATCTGTGGTCCCGATTTATCTACTAAATTTGTAGGATAATGATTTTTCAACACTAAAACAACATATATGGCAACTCTTAGATTGGGCGATACCGCTCCCGATTTTACAGCGGTGACCTCTGAAGGAACCCTGAATTTTTATGATTATTTGGGCGATGGTTGGGGAATCCTGTTCTCCCACCCTGCCGATTTTACACCTGTCTGTACTACTGAATTAGGTACTGCCGCCAAGTTTAAAGGGGAATTTGACAAAAGAAACGTGAAAATGATGGCCTTGAGCGTGGACGGTGCCGAATCGCACAAGGAATGGATCAAGGATATCAACGAGACCCAACACACCACCGTAAACTTTCCGATCATTGCCGATGAGGATAGAAAGGTTTCCGACCTGTACGACATGATCCACCCGAATGCCAATGATACCTTTACCGTGCGCTCGGTATTCATCATCGGTCCGGATAAAAAAGTAAAATTGATCTTGACCTATCCTGCTTCAACAGGTCGTAACTTTTATGAATTGTTGCGCGTTGTGGATTCTTTGCAATTGACGGCCAACCATAAAGTGGCCACTCCGGCCAATTGGGAACACGGTGAAAAAGTAGTGGTAAGCCCTGCTATACCAACGGATCAAGCCAAGGAAATGTTCGTAAAAGGAGTGGAAGAAATCAAACCGTATTTGCGTTTGACACCCGATCCAACAGCATAACCAATAAATTTTGAATAAAAATCCCTAATTATCAATAAAATAAATGTACATTAGCGGCTCATTTAATTTTTTTAATTTTTATTATGGCTAAAGGAACAGTAAAATTCTTCAACGATTCTAAGGGCTACGGCTTTATCACCGAAGATGGTTCAAAAAAAGATCACTTTGTACATGTCTCAGGTTTGGTAGACGAAATTAGAGAAGGTGATGTTGTAGAATTCGAACTACAACAAGGTAAAAAAGGAATGAACGCCGTTAATGTACAAGTAATAGATTAAGGTATCAACACACTTTTTTATATGTAAAGCCCGGGCTAATGCCCGGGCTTTATTTTTTATTGCATTTTTTACGCAACCTATTTCATATTCACAATCTACTTTATACAAACAAGTTTTGTTCCCCCCAAAACCATTAACCCTATAACTGCATGAACACTTTTTTTGGAGTACTCACGTTACTTTTGGTCGTTAATGTTCTTTTGCTCGTTTTGAGCGTGAATGGGTCCAAAAAATAACGAAAAACAAGCAATCTATACATTTTAAGCAATAGGTAGGGTATTTTTTCGTTCGATTGTTATACAAAAAACACACACTACCATGAATACCTTTTTTAGCGTTTTGCTTTGCCTTTTGGCCCTAAACCTTTGTCTGCTCCTTTTGAGTGTGAACCGATCCAAATAAAAAAGCTCCCATTTCTGGAAGCTTTTCTTTATTTATTCAATGATGTAATTTACTTCACTTTCATCAATTCTACATCAAAGATCAAGGTTGCATTAGGAGGAATAACCCCACCTGCCCCTGCGCTACCATAAGCCAAGTGAGACGGAATCACAAACCTTGCCTTATCACCCACCTGCAATAACCCGATACCTTCATCCCATCCAGGGATTACCTGACCGATTCCCAATGTAAAATCAATGGGTTGGTTCCTTTTGAAGGAAGAATCGAAAACCTTTCCATTCGGCAATGCTCCTTCATAGTGCACAGAAACCGTTTTTCCTTTCTCGGCCTTGGGTCCATTCCCTTTTTGAATGATTTTATATCGCAGTCCACTGTTCGTTTTATCAAAACCAGCGGCCAACTTTTCCATTTCGACCTCTGCTTGGGCCTTGGCCTCGGCGATACGTTTGGCTCTTGCGCCTTCAAAAACCCTAAAAGCTTCAATGGCGTTCCAGTTTTGGGCTTCGTCCCCTACCCTTACAATTTCCAAACTATCGATGGTATCTCCTTGTGCAATGGCATCCACTACATCCTGGCCTTCCACCACGTGTCCAAAAACCGTATGCTTGTTATCCAGCCATGGGGTGGCCACATGGGTAATAAAGAACTGGCTCCCGTTGGTACCTGGTCCGGCATTGGCCATGGACAGCACTCCTGGGGTATTGTGCATTAGATCAGGATGGAATTCATCATCAAACTTATAACCGGGATCTCCTGTGCCGGTTCCTAGTGGGCATCCACCTTGTATCATAAAGTCGGCAATCACCCTATGAAATTTCAACCCATCATAATAAGGTTTTCCCTGAGGTTTTGCGTCATTCTCCATATTTCCTTCCGCGAGCGCAACAAAGTTACCTACCGTTCCCGGGGTTTTATCATGGGTAAGTTTTACCAGTATTTCCCCTTTTTTGGTATTGAACTTAGCGTAAATTCCGTCTTGCATTTTTTTATTTTTAATAGGATTATTCGATTTCTCTACCTTGGATTTTCCAAGGTTGCAAAGGTAAGGGTTTTATGGTGCAATACCTTGAAATGGGCTGGATTAAAGTAATATGAAAACTTAATTTTGGAATGGTTTTAACCGCCCAGGCTTGTAAACTGTAGACTGCCCGTTTCATTCATTCCCTTTGAAAAAAGTAGTACATTTAAATATTGATGTGTAGCATAACCTGTAATTCGAAAAACACTTCAACCAACAATTAACCCTATTCCATGACACCACAATCTTTTACCCTAACCCTTCATATGGTAGCTAGCCTTGACGGTTTCATCGCCAAAAAGGACAATAGTATTGGTTGGTTTGAAACATCGGACACTTATGAAAAAGGTGTTTCCGGACAAGATCCCGAAGCCTTCCTCAAAACCATTGATTGTTATATCATGGGCTCCAAAACCTATGAACTCGCCCTGGAACTTTCCAAAAACTATGGGTGGGCCTATGGGGACAAACCGACAATGGTGATCACCAATAGGGAACTAGCCAACGAAAGACCCAACATCGAATTCTATTCGGGTGATCTTATCAAATTGGTTGAAGAACATTTAAAACCAAAGTACAAGAATGTTTGGATTGTGGGTGGTGCGCAACTTGCCAAAGACTTCATCAATCTAAAATTAGTGGATGAAATTCGTATGAGCATCCTGCCCATTCTCCTAGGGGGCGGATTGCCATTTTTTGACCGGATTGGCCAGGAACTCCCCCTACATTTAAAGGATACCACAGCCTATAAAAATGGCATGGTTGAACTTTGTTACGAAATCAGAAAAGAACAAAAACCATAAATTTAAAAAGCGTAATAGATGAAATTCCGAAGTAGAAAGGATACATTGTTCGGCTCCCTTATTATTGGGGTTGTGCTTTTGATCTTATTCCTTATGGTCTTCGATATTTTATCCGGGGGAGTGGATTCCATTGACTATTTTGCTGTCATTATGGCTTTGGGAGTGGCTTTCTTTTTACTATGGATGTATTTTAGCACCCGTTACGAACTTGCTACCGAAGGCCTTGTTTACCAATGTGGCCCGATGAGAGGAAAAATCAGCTATGATCGCATCAGGGAAATTGTGAAAGGGAAAACCTTATGGGTCGGTTTAAAACCTGCCACTGCCAGGAAAGGTCTCATCGTAAAATTTGATCGGTTTGATGAAATATACATCAGCCCGGATACCAACGAAAGCTTCATTGAAAAGATATTGGAAAAGAACCCGAACATAAAAATTTCGGAATAACAGGGATTTTGGAAAATGGGATGCTTCCTTGGTTTTCAGGTTAATCTTTCCCTAAATTCTTTTAAAACCCTATTGTCTACCGTACCTTAGAAGTAAATTAAAATTATTGGCCATGATTTCCATCAAACGACCACTGACCATATTGGGCACTGTTGCCCTTCTTTTACTGATTCCCTTCATTGCCATGCAGTTCACCAATGACGTAAATTGGTCGTTGAACGATTTCATTGTGGCGGGTATTCTTCTCGTTGGCGTTGGGTTTGCCGTGGACCTGGTCCTTAGAAAAGCAAAAACACCAAACAAGAAATTGTTATGGATCTTGGCCATCATTGTCCTCTTTCTACTTATTTGGGCCGAATTGTCCGTTGGAGTTTTCGGTTCTCCCGTGGCTGGAAGCTAGATCGTTCTCCTTCAAATTGGCAATATCTACCTTAGTTTACCCTGATCAGTGTTAATCCTTTTGTGGTGCTTTAGCCTTTCACATATTTTGATGATCTTTAGGCTTCAACCAAACAAGAATGGGCAAACGGATACAGCAGGCCAAAATACTTCGGATTTTTAGAAAAATACACAGGACTACCGGGGCTTTATTATTCATCTTCTTTTTTTTCATTTCAATAACAGGACTCATTTTAGGTTGGAAAAAAAACAGCTATGGCGTAATACTGCCCAAAACCCAAAAAGGCACCACCGCGGAACTAAAAGATTGGCTTCCTGTGGACAGCCTTCACACCATAGCCTGTACCGCCTTGCATGATTTGGTTTCGCCTGGCCTTTCCTTGGAACTGGATCGTATCGATATGCGAAAACAAAAAGGTTCCGTAAAGTTCTTATTTGTGGACTCCTATTATGAAGTACAGTTGGATGGTGCAACAGGAAAAATACTTTCCGTAGCGCAAAGAAGATCCGATTTTTTGGAAAATGTGCATGATGGTTCCATTTTGGATCGATATCTGGGCACTGATGGATATATCAAACTAGTCTATACGACCGTAATGGGCATTAGTTTGTTACTTTTCACGATAACCGGATTTTGGCTTTGGTACGGCCCAAAGCGAATGCGACAAGCCGGCAAGACCAAACCAAAGAATTTACCTAAACAACCCAATTACCAACCTTTAAACCGAACAATATGACCAAGGGAAGAATGGAAGCTTTTAGTGATGGGGTGCTGGCCATCATCATCACCATTATGGTCCTAGAGATCAAGGTACCCCACGGAAATAGCTTTAATGACCTACTTCCGCTTTTGCCCATATTTTTGAGCTATGTCCTCAGCTTTATTTACTTGGGTATTTACTGGAACAACCATCATCACATGTTGCATACCGTAAAAAAAGTGAGCGGTAAAATCCTGTGGGCAAATCTGCATCTTTTATTTTGGTTATCCTTGGTACCCTTTGTTACCGGTTGGATGGGCGAAAACCATTTTGCAGCGGAAACTATGGCTTTGTACGGATTCATCATGTTGATGGCGGCCATTGCCTATTTTTTCCTTCAAAATTCCATTATCCGTTCACAAGGGGAAGGTTCCCTACTTAAACATGCGGTTGGTAATGATCTAAAAGGAAAACTTTCACCTGTGCTCTATATCATCGGAATTGCAATGGCATGGGTAAACGAATGGATTTCTGGAGCCATGTTCGTTTTGGTGGCCATCATTTGGTTGGTACCCGATAAACGGATAGAGAAAATCCTTAAAAGTGAAGGGGAATAATCCCTACTACCCTTTTATCTTTTGATTGGGTACGGTACCGTATTTATCCATAAGATAGACCAAACTGGCCATGGTGGCAGCACCTAGCTCCAATTCGCGTTTGTTCACATGCTCAAAGGTGTCGTTTTCGGCATGGTGATGATCAAAATAGCGTTGGGTATCAGGTCTCAATCCGGCCAGAACAATACCATCGTCCTTCAAAGGTCCAATATCCGCCCCGCTTCCTCCTTTTTGAAAAACATGGATCAAATAAGGCGCGAACAAATCTCTCCAGCCTTGAATCTGCTTTATGTTTTCATCGGAGCCATCAATGGTAAATCCCCTTGGAGTAAAACCACCTGAATCACTTTCAAGAGCAAAAACATGCTCTTCATTGTTGTTACGGGCCACTTCGGCATATTTGTTACCACCGCGCATTCCGTTTTCCTCATTCATAAATAATACCACACGTAGGGTACGCTTGGGTTTGTATCCGGTCTCTTTCAACAAACGCAAAACATCCATACTTTGAACACAACCTGCACCATCGTCATGGGAGCCATCGCCAAGATCCCAAGAATCCAAATGCCCCCCTACTACCATTACTTCTTTAGGATAGGTGCTTCCGGTAATTTCCCCGATTACATTGTAAGACTGCACATCTTCATACTGTTTGCAGTTCTGCTTAAAATAAAACTTGGTGTTGGGGTTTAATTTTAAGGTGGCACTTAACAATTCCGCCGCATTGGTACTGATGGCGGCTGCAGGAATCCTTTGATTTACAGGAGTATCCCCATAACGCATGGAACCTGTATGTGGATAATCGTCCAACCTTAGGTTCATGGAGCGAACGATAACACCTAATGCGCCAAACTTGGCTGCTTCCACCGCCCCCGAAGCACGCTGGTCCACACAACCGGAGTAGGCCTCAAAAGTATTGATGAGAGTGGGTTCCATCGGTCTGTTATAAAAAACGATCTTGCCTTCAATCTTGGCCCTACCCAACTTTTCCAGTTCATCCAATCCTTTCACCTCAACAATATTGGCCTTTAGGCCACCATCCGGTGTTGCCACTGAACCTCCCAAAGCGCAAATAGGCACATTGGTGGTAAGTCCCGGAGAGGTTTCAAAATAGGCAAATTCAGGAATTCCCCTCACCCACTTGGGTACCATCACGGGCTGTAGCCATACCTTGTCCAACCCAAGTGCATCCAATTGGGTCTTGGTATAGTCCACGGCATGTTGGGCCTGTACGGAACCTGAAAGACGGCCTCCAATTTGATTGGACAGATAATTGAGCCAATCATAGGCTTTTCCTTTGGTCAACGCCATATCATAAATGGCCTTGATCTGTTTTTCGTCTTCAGTCTGTGAAAAAAAGGGGGTACTGGCCAACAAAACAGCCAATAGAAGAACTTTTCTCATTAGGATTCTTTTTCCAATTCTTGCTTAAAGATTTCTAAATTAGCTTTTATTTCATCATCCAACTCGGGTTCCTCTATATCTTTGTATTTTTTTAACGCTTCCAGCATAATAGCGGCCACAATGACCCTTGCCCCCTTCTTGCTATCGGCTGGGATCACATACCAAGGTGCATGTTCGGTAGATGTTTTGTTGATGGCCTCTTCATAACATTCCTGATATTTTTCCCAAAGTTTTCGTTCCGCAAGGTCGCCCGGTGAAAATTTCCAATTTTTTTGTTTGAGTTCAATTCGCCTCAATAGCCGATGGCGTTGTTGATCTTTGGAAAGATTGAGGAAAAATTTGAAGATGATCGTTCCGTTCTCCACCACATGTTGTTCAAATTCGTTGATCTGTTGGTAACGTTTCTCCCAAAAATCGGCATCGATATCCGCAACGGACTCAACTCCTGGCAAACTCTCGCCTAAAATATATTCCGGGTGTACTTTGGTCACCAACACATTTTCATAATGGGTACGGTTGAACACGGAGAATTTGCCACGCTCGGGCAACGCAATGTAATGTCGCCAAAGATAATCGTGTTTACGTTCTAAGGAAGTTGGAACTTTAAAGCTATGCACTACTACACCTCGTACATTAAAATCCTTAAAAACTTCCCGAACAAGGCTGTCCTTTCCCGCGGTATCCATCCCTTGCAAACAGACCAGCACACCATATTTTCCATGGGCATAAAGGGTATCTTGAAACTCGCCCAATTTCTTACGTATATCCTTTAATTCCTCCTTCAGTTCCTTTTTGGTGGCACCTAGATCATCAAAGGTGGGTTCCTTGGCCAGTTTCACCGCATCCTGTACCAAAAACCTTTGTGTATTTACTTTTTCCATAAGAATGAATATAAGTCTTTTTCACCATTCGTTCAACCTGTCAAAAAGGTGTTGTTCATCGATTTTTTTACCACTCGTGGGTATAGCGGGTATTTTATCGATTTTTTATTCTTTGACAGAATTTACCCACGTAACTTAGTGATAATCAAAGACGCACTGTCCCAAATCAAGAAGCGTTATGAAAGCAAGGAAAACAATCCTACTTATTGCCTTTGCCCTTGGGCTACTAGGCTTTTGGCTAATGACCGCATTTTCTACCAGGAATGCCTGTGAGTATGCCAACTCCAATTTAACATATATCAAAAATAAGATCGAGGAAGCCGTAACGGCCACTACCCTCGATATGGCCAAATATCATGCCTACAAAGCATTAAACGGTATTGAAAAGACCCGAAGCAACTTTCTGGATTGCGGTTGCGATGGAGCCATAGAAAGTTTGGAGGGTGCCTTGATGGAATTAAAATTTGCCACCAAGACAGAATCTTTGAAGACATCCAAACTAGCGCTACACAAAGCTTTGGAAAACACCATGATAGGCATTAAGGTCTTGAAAGTTTTTGAACAGGAAAAAACAAGCAATTATAATGATGATATCCTGGTAATGAACACCAAGGAAGTTCTAGATAATGAAAATCCTTTGTTTTTGACCCAAAATAGTTTGGTGAAGGAGCAGGTACATAGCTGTCTACTAGGTTTTGAAACATCTTTGGAAAAAGTGGTCACCGATGTGGATTGCGAAGATGCGCATCGCTTTATTACCAACATTTATGAAGAATCGCGATTGATCCTCCTAAATACCAAGTTATCCCCACACAAAAAGGAATACCATCAAAGGGTGATGACCTTGTCCAAAGAAGCCCTTGAAAAATTGGGTAGTTGTAAATAGAAAATTACTTACTGGCGAAGAGTTTCACATCTTCCTCAGAGACTTCCTTGCCTCCCAGAATGATCAATCGTTCCACTACGTTTCGGAGTTCCCGAACGTTACCGGTCCAATCGTACCCTTTGAGCAGTTCAATGGCTTTTTTAGAAAACGCTTTTTGAGCGGAACCTTGTTCCGAAGCTATCTTTTGGGAAAAATGGTCAATCAATAATGGAATATCGTCCCTTCGGTCGTTTAAAGCAGGTACTTTGATCAAGATAACGGCCAAACGGTGGTAAAGGTCTTCCCTGAACTTACCTTCTTCAATTTCCTTTTTTAGGTCTTTGTTGGTAGCCGCAAGTACACGAACGTCCACCTTAATGTCCTTATCGGAACCCACACGGGAGATCTTGTTCTCCTGTAATGCCCTCAACACTTTTGCTTGGGCGGAAAGGCTCATATCCCCAATCTCATCCAAGAAAATAGTTCCTTGGTTAGCGGCTTCAAATTTACCCGCACGATCCTTCACTGCAGAGGTAAATGCCCCCTTCACATGACCGAACAATTCACTTTCTATTAATTCCGAAGGAATAGCGGCACAGTTCACTTCCACAAATGGAGCGGCCGAACGTGGGCTTTTTTGGTGCAACCAATGGGCTACCAGTTCTTTCCCTGTTCCGTTCGAACCCGTGATCAATACCCGCGCATCCGTTGGAGCCACCTTTTCGATCATTTCCTTTATGGTCCCAATTCCTTCACTGTCCCCGATCATTTCATAATTCTTAGAGACCTTTTTCTTTAAAATTTTGTTTTCGGCGACGAGTTCCTTTTTATCGAGGGCGTTTCTTACCGTGGTCAACAACCGGTTCAGATCTGGCGGTTTGGAGATATAATCAAATGCTCCCAAACGCATGGTGTTCACGGCCGTATCCAAATCACCATGACCGGAAATCATGATGAAAGGAATTTCGGGTTTGATCTTTTTGGCGGCTTCCAACACTTCTACCCCATCCATTTTGGGCATTTTAATGTCGCAGAGCACAAGGTCAAAGTCCTCCTTTTTTATGGTCTCGATTCCTTGAAGGCCATCTTCGGCCTCCAATACATTATAACTATCGCTTTCTTCGGCCAATATTTTGACCAATACTCTTCTGATCGCTGATTCGTCCTCTATCACCAAAATCTTTGACATACCTTATACTTTAAAAAATTCCAATCTTGAAGCCAGTCCTAATATAAAGATTTGACTCGTCATTCAACAAAAATACATTCCCTTGCTCATCGTTCCTCAATTTGCCTTCTTGCACCAATGATCTACCCACCATGGCAAAAAGTGCCATGCGTTTTGAAATGTTGTATTGATACCCGACAGTACCCAGCAACGAGGTAAGCGAAATTTTTGAGGCCAATTGGCCATCCTCCAAAAGAATGTTGTTCTGGAGATTTATAAAGTACCCATCCAAGAATAGTGCCATTTCAAAAACATGCTTCTTGGATGCGTAATATTTTAAGTCAGATCGCGGAATTCCAAGGGTAAAGGCCCAATCGGGATGGAACCTACGGTAATAGTTGATCAAGGGCAACGGCACCGGAAGCCCCGTTGTACTATTATAGGTAAGCCCCAATACAATACGATACGGTTTTTCGGCATTGGGCTTTTCTTTCCAAAAGGTTGCCGTAGCATTCAAAAAAAAGTCATCGGTAACCGTTCCGCTGATAAAATTGGATGCCATTCGAGGTGTAAGAATGGCCACAATGTTCCAATTTTCATTCCATTTGGTGATATACCCAAAGTTCATGTCGATGATATGGAACCGGATCAGTTCTTTTTTATCAAAGGGATAGTTTTCAGAATAACCCATATCGAAGCGGTTATATTCCAACCCTGTGATGAGATAATCATTTTTTGCATTGATCTTTATGGGCAAATTGAAAAGGGCTTTGTAGCGTTGGGTTTTAATACCCGTATCGTTCGGGGGCATATTCAGGTATTCTACCCGAAAAACATCGGTGCTTTGCGCCAAACCCATTTGGCTGCAAAACAGTACTAGGAAGGCCAACAGCCCCCAGTTTGCACTATGGTGAAATGAGGTTTTTATGTCTTGCTATGATTTTGGCTGAATAATATGTACATCTCGTTGAGGGAAAGGGATGCTAATGTTGTTCTCCTTGAACTTGGCGTTGATCTTGTATCGCAGTTCGCTTTTAATCCTTGGATCCCTAAAACTGTCGTTGGTGAAAAAGTTAACGGAGAACATCAGTGCCGAATCCCCAAAATCATCAAAAAGGACAAAGGGTTTCGGGTTTTTCAATATTTGTTTTTGTGATGCCGCCACTTGTTCCAATAATTGGGTCACCAAAACCACATCACTGCCATAGGCAACACCAACGGTAACTTTTTCCCGTGTGGTTTTATGGTTTTGGGTATAATTATAAACGATATCACTGATGAACTTGTGGTTTGGTAATATCAGAACCTTGTCATCCCGTGTAATCGCTCGCGTAGTGCGCAACTTGATCTCGAAAACTTTTCCAACTTTGCCGTCCACTTCTACAACATCGCCCACCTGTAGGGATTTATCAATAATGATAAAAATTCCTCCCAGAACATCCTTGAACAATTCCTGAAGGGCCAGACCCAAGCCAACGAACAAGGCTGCTGACGCAGTGATTACCAAGGTAATATCGATACCTGCAGCACTGAGTGTAACCAGAACGGCCACGATATAAATCACATAGTTGGTGAACTTGAAAACACTCGTGAATTTTTGTTGGTCTTCCAACTCCATTTTTCGGGTCAAAAGATACCTCAACCACTTTAATAGGAATTTGGTGGCCACCAAGGCCAACGTAAGCAGTAAAAGAAGTCCAATGGTCAAGTTGATTGATTTTTCACCCTGGCCAAGATGAAAACCCATATCCAGAAACTCCTTTATGGATCCCCAGATATCTTCCTTAATGATTTCCTTTAGCTCTTCCTTACCTTCTTGCATAATGAATTAATATCTCAACCATTTCACTAACTCCTTATAGGTAGGCTTTTTACCATACATTAAAATACCGACCCGATAGATCTTGGCCGCCAATGAAACAATCCCTAAAAAGGTAATGATCAAAAGGAAAATGGACAACAAAAATTGCCATAAAGGTACTCCTCCTTCGCCTATTCCTCCAGGTAAACGCATCAACATGACTATTGGAGAAGTAAGTGGGAAAAGAGAAAAACCAACGGCAATGGGCCCATGTGGGTTGCTGAACACAGAAAAGAATCCTACATAAATGGCCAGCATCAAAGGTAAAATGATGGGAAAAATAAATTGTTGTGTGTCCGTTTCATTGTCTACCGCCGCACCAATAGCTGCATATATGGAACTGTATATCAAATAGCCCAATACAAAATAGATAAAGAATGATATGATCAGAATTCCCCAGGGAATATCCAAAATCTCTTTCGTGTACATCATCATATCACTATCCATTGGGGCCAATTGCGACATACCTCCCATGGGACCGGCAGGCATATTGGATTCTCCTG
>JASBTS010000043.1 GCA_030148305.1 Allomuricauda sp.
TACTTCAGGATCAAGACCGCTATAATCGGTGAACAATAATAGGTTTTGGCCAGTAAGTGAGAATCTAAGGGATTTTAATCCTCCATCTCCACTAAGAGGCACGTTATAACCAATGGTTGCGTTCTGGAACCTGATAAAATCACCTTTCTCCAAATAAAGGGTAGAAACTTCTTGACTGATGTTCTTGTCCAAACTTTCCTGAGTAACGTTCCTTGTAGTTTCAAAAGTAGGTCTGTTCAAGAAGGCATTCGCAGTGTTGTTGTACACATAGAATCCGAATTGACCTGTGAAATAAGTGGACACATCCCAATTTTTCACCTTTAGATTCAAGGAAAGACCAGCGTTCACATCAGGAAGACCATCTTTGCCAACGAATACTTTCTGATCAGGATTAAAGTTTGGTGTTCCGTTGGCATCAGTGCTGTATTCAGCCATATAGAAGGAGAACAAAGACATTCCTTCACCCAACCTCTGTGCAAAGGCACCTGATAGACCAGGTCCGTTCAATTCACCAAAGTTGGCAGTTGTTCCATTCAGCCCTTCCACGGTATTCTTGTTATAAGAAACGTTGAAAGAAGAAGAGAAATTCACATCAGTTGATTGGATAAAGTCATAGTTCAACGCCAATTCCACACCTTGGTTGATTACAGTTCCATTTTCAAGGTTTTTGAAAACGAATGGGTCAAAAGCAGGTGCAGCAGCAGATTGTCTGAACAAAAGGTCTTTGGTTTCCTTGCGGTACACATCGATAGATCCATTGAAACGGTCGTTGTTAAAACCAAAATCAAGACCCATGTTCAAATCCAAAGTAGATTCCCACTTAAGGGCTGGGTTTTGAACGGCAACGGTCTCAGTACCTGGTCTGTTGATGTTTCCTTCATCGGTAATGCCAGGGCCAGAGAAACGAACCCTTCTAAGGTAATTGGCATATCCCAAACCTTCTTGGTTACCTGTAATACCGGCACCCAATCTCAATTTCAAAGTAGAAATATTGTCACCTATGAAATCCTCTTCGCTAAGTTTCCAAGCAAAAGCACCGGAAGGGAAATAACCATATTGGTTATCACCACCAAATCTTGAAGATCCATCCGCCCTTACGGTTGCAGTGAACAAGAATTTATCGTTCAAAGAAAAGTTTGCTCTTGCAAAGAATGATTGCAATTCATCAGTATTGTCATAGGTATCGACCCAAACCGATGTGTAGGCACCGCCTGGAGCAGTAAGAGTTTCGGTATCATTAAAAGGAATGATACGGTTGATAAAGCTTCCATTAGGAGCATAGCCCGCTTGTTGGTATGCGCCACTGATGCTATTTCTAACGTTATCCACATTTTCCACAAGATCATCAATCATTTTGTTCATTTCCAATGAAGATGCTTGCCATCCTTGTGAGTTGAACCCTTTACGTTGGAAATCTTGGAAAGAGTAGCCAACAATCACATCCAAAGAAGAATTGTCAAAATCCTTTTTATAGTTAAGGGTGGCCTCCAAAAGTTTGCTGGTGGCATTCAATTGGTTGTACGCAGCCTGACCATTTCCGGTTACCCTGTTAAAGTTATTGATGTTAGCAGAAACAGCAGTCAAGGCTGTAGCTTCAGAATCATCATAACCTACGTTGATCTTTCCAGTAAGTTCTGGGATAAAGTCATACTCCGCAGAGAAGTTCAAAAGAGCACGGTTCGTGTGGGTCTCTGCTTGATAGTTGGCCAAGTAGTTGGCTGGGTTCAATTGATTACCTTCCAAGAAGAAATTTGGACTAGCTGGCCAAGTTGGGTTGGCAGAATAGGCCGCACCAATAAGGTTACCACTGGCACCTGAGTTACCACTGATTGGAGGTGCAGCATCATTAACCCTGGAGATGGAAGCTTGAAGGTTCAATCTCAACTTGTCATCAAAAAATCTGTGTCCGGCGTTGATCCTTCCGGTGATACGCTCTTGTTCTGATTTTTCAATGACACCAAACTGCTTGCTATAAGAGAAAGTAGCCCTTACGTTTCCACTACCATAATTTCTGGAGTAGGAAAGGTTTTGGTTTTGTGAGGCAACAGTTCTTGTAATGTAATCCTGCCAATCGGTGTCATATCCATAATCGCTACCATCAGCAATGGCTTGACTTCTAATGGATGCGGTGTTTGAAAGGAATTCATCCGCATTGAACAAATCGTATTTGTTGGCTGGGGATGAGATACTTAGGTTTGAGTTGAATTCCCAAACTCCACTTTTTCCAGCTTTTCCACTTTTAGTGGTAATGATGACAACACCATTGGCACCCCTTGAGCCATAGATGGCCGTAGCGGAAGCATCCTTAAGGATGGACATACTTTCAATGTCGTTCGGGTTGATGAAGTTCAATGGGTTTCTTGTTGCGTTTCCACCATTGATAACATCACCACCGGATGGAGTGGTAGATTCGCCTGATAATGGAATACCATCTACCACGAACAATGGGTTGTTGTTGGATCTGATGGAATTGGAACCCCTGATTCTCAGATTCATCCCTGCGCCAGGCTCACCACTTGTTTGGGTGATCTGAACACCGGCAGTTTTACCTTGGATCAACTGTTCTGGGGAAGCAATCACACCGCCGTTAAATTCTTCGGATGTTACCGCAGCAACGGCACCGGTAGCGTCCTTAACCGTTGTTTGGCCGTAACCGATGATTACCACCTCGTCCAATGCTTGTGCATCCTCTTCCAAGGTTACATTAATAGTTGACCGACCATTGACCGCTATTTCTTGGGTCTTGAAGCCGATGTAACTAAAAACTAAAGTAGCTGTACCATCAATGCCGTTTAGGGTGTAATTACCGTCAAAATCGGTCTGCGTACCATTGGTAGTACCTTTTACCAACACGCTTGCCCCTGGCAAAGGTCCGTTTGCGTCAGAAACGGTACCTGATACTGTCTGAGCCTTAATCATGCCAAAGCATAAAAATGCCCCAAGCAACAAAAAGCTTTTTAGTAGCGTAATCTTCATAAATAATTAATTTTAAGTTTAGTTAATTTTAATTCAAGTGTTAAACATATATAAAAATAATGTTAATCAAAATTTAAGCATATCGCAAAGTATTGCGAAAACGGTTTCGTGTTGATAACTTTGGATTTCTGTAGGGTTGGTAATTCTTTTTGAACTAGTTTGTCTATATGTTAAAATTATCGAATCGATTTGATCAAATTCATAATCTCGCCACTAATATATGATTTTTATTTTTTGATTGTGTTAACATTTGTTGCCAAGTTGATTTGTCTCACTCTGGATTTTTTGTTAAAAAGACAGAATCGTCGGTTCCTTTTTTGCAATATTGAGTAATTTTCCGAGCCGTTACCATCGGGACTTAAATTTTACCACATTGAAACCAAAGATTACCTTAAAAGATATTGCCAGGGAACTCGAGGTGTCCATTTCAACCGTATCCAAAGCACTAAAGAACAGTGAGGAAATCAGTAGGGATACCAAAGAAAAAGTGCAGGCCTTTGCCAAGCTATACAATTATAAACCCAATAATATTGCCATCAGCCTCAAAAACAAGAGGACCAAAAATATTGGAGTGGTCATACCGGATATTGTTCATCATTTTTTTACAACAGTTATCCGTGGGATTGAAAAATACGCCAATGCCAAGGGGTATAACGTGATCGTGTGTCTTTCCGAGGAATCTTTTGATAAAGAGGTCATCAATATGGAAATGTTGGCCAACGGAAGTATCGATGGCTTTATCATGTCCCTTTCATCAGAAACTCAACAAAAGGGTGATTTCAACCATTTAAAGGAAGTAACGGACCAAGGAATTCCCGTAGTTCTGTTTGATAGGATTACCAATGAAATAGATTGTGACAAGGTCATCATCGATGATGAACTAGGGGCCTATATGGCCACCAAAAAGTTCATTGAACAGGGAAAAAAGAACATCGCCATGATCACCACCGATGATTACTTGAGTGTGAGTAAAGCCCGTACCCAAGGATATCTAAAGGCACTCAAGGAAAGTAAATTAGGTGTTGATGAATCCAAAATCCTAAAAATGCCAACCATGGAAATGGATGAACAGGGAATAAAGGACTTTTTTGATAGCCATGAGCTGGATGCCGTTCTTTGCGTGAACGAAATCTTTGCGGTGTACAGCATGAGACTTGCCCAGCAAAAAGGGCTAAGGATCCCTGAAGATATTGCCTTTATAGGTTTTACGGACGGCTTGCTCTCCAAATATGCCAATCCGAGCCTTACCGTGGTTTCACAACATGGTGAGAAAATGGGCGAGGTGTCTGCCAAGTTGCTCATCGATAAAGTGGAAAGCGAAGAAGAGGAAGAAACCTACCAAACCAAAATTTTAGAACCCACCCTTGTCATTAGGGATTCCATATTTCATTAAGTTTGCCCCATCCTATATGTTTTAGGATGTTTACATTAGCTCATCAAGATTTAAATATCAATGAATCAGGATTATATAAAAGCCGATTCTTGGTCCATTATTGAAGAGGGTTTTGATCATGAAAGGGTCAAATCCTCCGAAAGCCTATTCAGTATAGGCAATGGGGCCATGGGACAACGTGCCAATTTTGAAGAACACTATTCCGGGGAAACTTTCCAAGGAAGTTATATAGCAGGGGTCTATTATCCTGACAAAACTAGAGTGGGGTGGTGGAAAAATGGCTACCCTGAATATTTTGCCAAAGTGCTCAATGCGCCCAATTGGATCGGGATCAACATCGCTATCAACCAAGAGCCTTTGGATTTGAACACCTGTACGAAGGTGGAAAATTTCCGTCGTGAGCTCAATATGAAGGAAGGGTGGTACAAGCGCAGCTTTGTGGCTACCATGCCCAATGGATTGGAAGTAGCTGTGGAGGTGGTCCGGTTCCTTAGCCTTTCTTTGGATGAGACCGGGGCCATTCAATATACTCTTCAAGTTTTGAATGCCGATGCGGTGGTTTCCTTAACACCCTATGTGGATGGTGGGATTACAAACATGGACAGTAACTGGGCTGATAAATTTTGGAGCATTACCAACATAACTTCCGAAGGAAATAGGGCCTTTGTGAATTCCCATACCATGAAGACCAATTTTTCGGTGTGCACTTTTATGCAAGCCGAAGTGTTTGTAGATGGTGAGAAAATTGAAGAAGCCCCGGAACTGGAACAAACCGAAACCTTGGTGGGACATACATATAATGTTCAAGCTGGGAAGAACGAAACCATAACCCTAATAAAATTTGGGGGGTATACGGTTGATAGAAACCATCCCAAAGATAAACTGACGGCTGCTGCCAACTCAGTGTTGGACAAAGCCACCGAATTGGGTTTTGATGCCCTTCTTCAAAAACAGAAAGAAGACTGGGCCCAAATTTGGGAGATGAGTGATATTACCATTGAAGGAGATGTCAAGGCGCAACAAGGTATTCGTTTCAACATCTTTCAACTGAACCAAACCTATTTGGGTAAGGATTCCCGATTGAACATAGGCCCCAAAGGCTTTACCGGAGAAAAATATGGGGGAAGCACCTATTGGGACACCGAGGCCTATTGTTTGCCATTCTACATGGCAACCAAAAACCAGCAAGTAGCCTGGAATCTGCTTCAGTATCGTTATAACCATTTGACCAAGGCCATTGAGAATGCTGAAAAGCTAGGATTTTCCAACGGGGCTGCTCTGTACCCGATGGTTACCATGAACGGGGAAGAATGCCACAACGAATGGGAAATCACTTTCGAGGAAATCCACAGGAACGGGGCCATAGCCTTTGCTGTTTACAATTATTATCGATTTACTGGGGATTACAGTTATATCCCCAAAATGGGATTGGAAGTGTTGATCGGGATTGCCAGATTCTGGCACCAACGTGTCAATTTTTCGGAAGAGAAACAAAAATACGTTATGTTGGGTGTAACAGGTCCCAACGAATATGAGAACAATGTCAACAACAACTGGTATACCAATTATCTGGCCAAATGGTGCATTGAGTATGCCATTGAACAAATTGGGGTAGTGGCCGAAGAGTATGCCGATGATCACGAACGGATCATGGCCAAGACCAAGTTGACCGAGACCGAGATCAAGGATTGGGCCATGGTTGCTGCCAATATGTATTTCCCCTATTCCGAAAAACATCAGGTGTTCTTGCAACAAGATGGGTTTTTGGATAAAGAAATGATTAGGGTGCAGGATTTGAGCAAAGCGCAACGCCCCATCAACCAAAAATGGAGCTGGGACCGCATTTTGCGATCACCTTATATCAAACAAGCCGATGTACTTCAAGGATTCTACTTTTTTGAAGATCATTTCAGCAAGGAAGACCTTGAGCGTCATTTCGATTTTTACGAACCATTTACAGTTCATGAATCCTCCTTATCGCCTTGTGTACATAGCATTCAAGCAGCCAAATTGGGCAGGATGGAACAAGCTTACACCTTCTATTTAAGGACTTCACGTTTGGATCTTGATGATTATAACAAAGAAGTAGAGGAAGGACTGCATATTACTTCCATGGCCGGAACTTGGATGAGCATTGTAGAAGGTTTTGGGGGCATGAGGATCGTGGACGATACCTTATCGTTTAAACCTCAGATTCCAGAACAATGGGAGTCCTTTTCCTTCAAGGTCAATTTCAGGAACCAGATTGTTACCATTATAGCCTCCAAAAAAGGCACCTTCTTTGAAGTAACCGGTGATCAAAAGTTGGCCATATTGGTCAATGGAAAGTTCGTGGAATTGGTTCCAGGAAAAAGAATTACCGCAT
>JASBTS010000009.1 GCA_030148305.1 Allomuricauda sp.
CATTGGAGTGAATGCTATTGACGCATATCCAACCAATGACGAGAACAACCCATTCTCCAGTACTACATTGTTCGATGAGTACTTCAACGTTTCTGACCACTGGAATATCTTGCCTTCAGTTTCTTATGTTGCCGTTTCTAAATATATCGGCGATGGTTTCTCTCTTGGAGCAAGAGGTTCCTTGAACAGAATCGAGAAAATCGGAGACATGGCTGTTGATGATCTTTCACACTATGCTATCGATGGTACCATTAAATACAACATCCTAAAAAATACTACTGTTGATCCTTTCGTAGAAATTGGCGGTGGTTATACTTGGGTTGATGAAATCGGTGCTGGAACTGTGAACGGTGGAGTTGGTATCAACTTCTGGTTCTCAGATAACGTTGGTTTGACTGTTCAAACTCAATACAAGCACGCTTTCGAAGATTACTTGATTAAGCATTTCCAACACATGGCTGGTATCAGCATCAAGTTTGGTGGTACTGACACCGATGGTGACGGTATCTATGACAAAGATGATGCTTGTCCAGAAGTAGCTGGTTTGGCTGCTTTCAACGGATGTCCTGATTCTGACGGTGACGGTATCGAAGATTCTAAAGATAGCTGCCCAAATGCTGCTGGTCCAAAAGAATTGAATGGTTGTCCTGATTCTGATGGTGACGGTGTTGCCGATAAAGATGACGCTTGTCCAAGCACTCCAGGTCTTGCTTCTCTAGCTGGTTGTCCTGATGCTGACGGTGACGGTGTTGCCGATAAAGATGACGCTTGTCCAAACGAAGCTGGTCCTGCTGCCAACAAAGGTTGCCCATGGCCTGATTCTGACGGTGACGGTGTTCTTGACAAAGACGATCAGTGTCCAGATGTAGCTGGTACTGTTGCCAACAACGGTTGTCCTGAAGTAACTGAAGAAGTTCAAAAACAATTGAACGATTACGCTAGAACTATCTTGTTCGATACTGGTAAATCTTCTATCAAAGCAGAATCTACTTCTGTAATGGTTGACATCATCCAAATCTTGAATGAGTATCCTAACGCTAAGTTCACTGTTGAAGGTCACACTGACAGCGTAGGTAGTGAAGCTACTAACCAAAAACTTTCTGAGTCAAGAGCTAACTCTGTAAGAGACTTCTTGATTGACAAAGGTATCGCTGCTAGTAGATTGACTGCCATCGGTTACGGTGAGTCTAAGCCAATCGCTACCAATGCCACTGCAGCTGGTAAAAAACAAAACAGACGAGTTGAAATCAACTTGGTAAAATAATTAGGAAACAAAAGTTTTCTTTAGAAAAGGCCCTGCAAATGCAGGGCCTTTTTTATTTTTAATGCATGCACAACACCTTCCTAGAACATGTACTGGACGACTTGGAAAAAAAGCAATTGCCCTTTGCTTCCTGCACCTTCGTTTTGCCCAGTAAACGATCGGGAACCTTTTTAAAAAGATACATCTCCGAAAGATTGCAGCAGAACATATTTTGTCCTCCTATCTTATCCATCCAGGATTTTATTGGTAACATTTCAGGATTGCAGCAAGCAGCAAACGTAGATTTACTTCTGACCCTTTTTGAGGTTTACAAGGATTCCGGGATCAAGCAACATGATGATTTTTCCGCCTTCATCAAATGGGGGCAAACCCTATTAATGGACTTTAATGACATCGATGGGTATTTGATTCCAGCCAACGATATTCTCAATTACCTGTCGGCTATCAAGGAACTCAACCATTGGTCCCTTAGCAAGGAAAAAACAGAAATCATTGAAAACTATTTGCAGTTATGGGGGAATTTGGAGCCCATGTACCAAAAATTCACATCCATTTTATTGGAGCAAAAACGAGCCTACCAAGGCTTGGTACAACGGGTTGCGATTGAAAAACTGAACAGAAACTATGTGGCAGTTCCTGAAAACCCTGTCATTTTTGTGGGGTTCAATGCACTGAACAATGCCGAAGCCAAAATTATCCAACATTATTTGGAGCATGGCAATACCTACATTTATTGGGACATCGATAGTTATTTCTTGAATGACCCAGTACACGATGCTGGATTGTTCATCAGGAATTACCAACGGGAATGGCCCTATTACATCCATCAGGGTAAAATTGAGCCACAAAACAGCTTTCTCAATGCTAAACGGATTGAGATAACCGGGGTCCCGAAAAGCATCTCGCAGACCAAGTTTGTGGGACAACTTTTGCGGCAGATGGCCCAAGAAAAAGGTGCTGATTTACAAAATACCGCTGTGGTACTTGCTGATGAATCCTTGCTTGATCCCATGTTGAAAGCAGTTCCCTCAGAGATTGATCATGTAAACATCACTATGGGACTTCCATTGAACAACACCGTACTTAACTCCTTCTTTTTGTCTTTTTTGGAATTGAGCATCGGGGTTTCCGAACGGGGATGGTTCTATAAACATGTGTTGGAATTTTTGGCCAACCCATACTTACTTACCATTTCATCCAATGAAAAAATTGATTTTGCCGCACTACTGACCAAGGATATCAAAGAAGGGAATTGGCTATATGTAACGGAAGGTATGCTATCAAAATATACTGAAGCCAAGGAAACCCTCTCTGTAATTTTCCCTTCAGAAAAAATAAATCCAAAAGAGTGGATCCAAAATTGCTTAAAACTTATACATCGCTTGAAAGATATTTTTCAGTCCCAACAAAATGCTCTAGAACTGGAATACTTATACCGATTCTTTTCGTTGTTCAATCAACTGGATCAATATTTGGACGGTGTAGAATTTATGTCGGAATTGAAATCCATCAAAAACCTTTTTAAGCAATTATCCTCAATGGAAACCTTGGATTTCATTGGGGAACCGTTGTCGGGACTACAGATCATGGGAATGCTGGAAAGTCGGAACCTGGATTTTGAAACGGTTATCATAACCTCTGTGAACGAGGGCATCCTTCCCTCTGGTAAATCCAACAATTCCTTTATTCCCTTTGATGTGAAACGAGATTATGGCCTCCCCACCTACAAAGAAAAGGACGCTATTTATACCTATCACTTTTATCGACTATTGCAACGGGCTAAGAATGTACATGTCATTTATAACACCGAACCTGATGTATTGGAAGGCGGCGAAAAAAGTAGGCTCATTTCACAATTGCTCACCGATGAAAACCTGAAGCCCTATATCTCCCACAACATTGTGTCGCCACAGGTAAAGATTGATCCTAAACCCCTTTTGGAATTAATCAAGAAAGGAGCTTTGTTGGAAGACATCAAAGCGTTTGCACAAAATGGGTTTTCACCTACTTCACTAACAAATTACATCAAAAATCCCATTGATTTTTATACTAGAAACATCTTAAAAATCAATGATTTGGAAGAAGTGGAGGAGAACATCGCTGCGAATACTTTCGGTACCATTGTACATGATAGTTTGGAAGAATTATACTCCCCATTGGTCGGGAGTTTCTTGACAAAGGATTCCGTTTCAGCTTTAAAACCAAAGGTTCCATCAGCTGTTGAAGGGCATTTCCAAAAAAACTTAACGGGGGTGGACATCAAAAAAGGGAAGTACCTTTTGGTGTACAACGTTATCGTGAAGTACCTCAACAACTTCATCGATTTGGAGTTGGGACACCTTCAAAAACATCAGATCAAGCTCTTGGCCTTGGAGCAAAAATATGTGGAAGAATTAACCATTCCATCCGTTCCATTTCCCATTACTTTGAAAGGCACATTGGACCGAGTAGATGAAGTGGATGGAGCCTTGCGCATCATCGATTACAAAACCGGAAAAGTGGAGCCTAAAAATGTGAAAGTTACCGATTGGGAAGAATTGATTACCAATTATGATAAGAGCAAAGCCTTCCAATTACTCTGTTATGCCTATCTCTATTCCAAAAAACATTCGGTTCATCAGATGAAGGCCGGCATTTATTCCTTTAAAAATTTAAGCAAGGGATTCTTCTCCTTCACCGAAGACAAAAATGACATCATCGACGGTCAAACCCTTGCTACCTTTGAAAGGTATTTGTATCAACTTATCCTTGAAATCTGTTCTGTAGAAATTCCCCTTACCGAAAAAACAGATTGATTATTTTAAATCCGGGCGTGTTGGCCGCACCTCAATCTTGCTGGGCAAAGTACGGGGATGCATCTTCAATAAATCCACCACCAATTGTCCGATGTCCTCTGGTTGTATTTTCCAAGCATCTTGATCCGAAGGCATATGATCATTAAAATGGGTGGCCACGGAACCTGGCATGATGGTGGTTACCTTTATGTTGTACTTTCTAAGATCCAACATGGCAGCCTGGGTAAAGCCCACTACCCCGAACTTGGTGGCATTGTACCCGGCAGCAGTGGCAAAAAAGTTGGTGCCCGCCAAACTGGCCAAGGTCATGTAATACCCCTCTGATTCTTTGAGTGCATCCACAGAAGCTTTTAAAGTATGGAACACCCCATTTAAATTGGTATCGATCATTTGGTGCCAGTCCTTATCCGACATTTCATCGATTGGGGCAAAGTGCCCTACCCCTGCATTGGCCATGACCACATCCAATCGGCCCCATTTCTCCAAAATACTTTTAACGGCCTTTACTTCATCTTCCAACTTGGAAACATCGGAAACCAATCCCAAAACATTTTCCTTAGTAAAGCTTTTTAAGGCTTCATCCACACTGTTTTGGCTCCTTCCGCTGATGGCAACTTTCATTCCCTGTTCCAAAAGACTTTCCGCGATTCCGTATCCTATTCCTTTTGTGCCTCCAGTGATGTAGGCCACTTTTCCAAGTAAACTCATGATAATGTATTTTGTAGTAAAGTTCAAAAAAGACAAGGGCAAAAACAAAAAAACCATCCTAAAGGATGGTTAATGTTTTGTGGAGAATACCGGATTCGAACCGGTGGCCTCTTGCATCCAGACCGGAGCCCGCTCGGCCTTGCCGCCGAGGAAATCGAGAGAGGCGCCGACACACAGGCCCAGACCGGT
>JASBTS010000042.1 GCA_030148305.1 Allomuricauda sp.
TCATTGGTGGTGTAATCGGTCAAATCCGGGTTAACATCGTTGGTAAGGGGCAGGTTGTTGTACTTGGTGATGATATTGGTCCAAATTTTATCCGCTCCCACCTTTTGGAACGAATTCTTGATAATAGGGTTGAATTTATTGTACAGCTGTGTCTTGGTGGCCTGTTGTAAATATTGGGTGGCCGCATTATCGTTCCCTAACAAAATCTGTTTGGCATCGTTGAAAGTGATACCCTTTACCGCATCCACAAATATGGGAGTGGCTTCGCCCACGGCATCTTCTGCGGCCCTATTGAGAATTTTTAGACCTTCGTCCGCTAGGCTGGACAATCCAATATCCCGCAAGGTTTTGTCTACCTTTTGAAGCTCTTCCGGGAGCAAGATTTTGACCAGTTCATTTCTGAAAAAACCGTTTTCAAGGGCCAATTTGTTTACCTGCTTTTCAATGCCCATGTTCAAAGCTTCCCGCAATCCTTGCGCAATTTCGGCATTGCCTATTCCGGTTCCTTGCGGCAATTGGTTCACAACCTGTTGAAGTTCGGCGCATCCTGCCAATTGAAAAAGTAGAATGAAGACTAGTATTCGTTTCATGATAAATCTTTTTGGTTAAAGTGAAATTACAGCGAAACCTTCAAACCTTGGCTTAGTTCCACTATTTTTTAGATAAAATCACCCTAACGATTTTTAAAATAAGTGCCCTTTGAATAAAGGCTTGAAATTAATTCAGTTCCAATATCAGGCTCGATTTTGCCTTGATTTCCAACATAGTTCCTATTGAAACTGTTTCATCTGTAATCGCGTTTTTACCATTTTGATGATTTTGAATTCCTTCTTTAAACCGGGCCAAGTCTATTTGTTGGTCTTTGGGGGAATTGTTCAAAACTACCATGACAACATCGTTTGGATTTTCGGGAAAATACCTAAAGTACACATATACATTGTCCACAGGTGAAAAGTGCAGGGTCTTTCCTTTGTGGACCACTGGTTTGTTTTTTCGCCAGTTCAACAGTTTTTTGGTGTAATCAAAATACGCTTTTTGATTTTCTGTCCTTCCCGATTCCAAGAAGGCATTTTGCGGATCGCCCGGCCATCCACCCGGAAAATCTCTTCGGATATCCCCATCTCCCTTGCTTTTTTCCCCTTGCATGCCAATTTCATCTCCATAATAGATTTGGGGAATGCCCCTCAAGGTAGACAACAAAGTGATGGCCAACTTGTACTTGTCCACATCCCCATCAAAAGCTTGATTAATGCGGTTCACATCATGGTTACCCATCATGATTAAAAGGTTATTGATGTTCGGATAGAGAAAATCCTGTGTCAGGTGATCATAAACCTTAAAAAGGCCATCACCCCAATTCTGCTCCGATTGATTAAACACTTCCGGGAAAATATCGTGAAGGGGAAAATCCATCACCGAAGGCAGATTGGAATTAAATCCTTGAATAGCGCCAATGACGCTGTCTTTTTGCCAAAAGGCGATATGTGGCGTTTCGTGCATGAAAATTTCTCCCACAATGTTCAAGTTGGGATACTCCTCCATCACCCGGGTCACCCATTCCGTAATACCTTCTTTGTCGTTGTAGGGATAGGTGTCCACCCGCATGCCATCCAAGTTGGCACTTTCGATCCACCAAATGGCATTCTGTACCAAATAATTGATGACCATGGGATTGCTTTCGTTCATATCGGGCATGGTGTAATCGAACCAACCGTCCATACACCCTTTGGCATCATATTTTGAGGCATTGGGATCTAGTTGAGTGGTTTGGATGTAATTACTTCGCTTGAATCCATTTTCTCCACCTTCCCAATAATGCAACCAATCTTGGGCTGGCAAGTCTTGTATCAGCCAATTGCTCAGGCCCCAATGATTGGGTACGTAGTCCATGATGTGTTTCATGCCCCGTTGGTGCAATGCCTCGGTCAACCGGACAAAATCCGCATTGCTGCCATAACGGGGATCCATTTGGTACAGGTCGCTGCAAGCATAGCCGTGGTAGGAATAGGTCTTTTCATTGTCCAATGTCAATGGAGTGCTCCAAAGGGTAGTGGCCCCAAGTTCATCAATATAATCGAGATGATCGATGATTCCTTGGATGTCACCTCCGTGCCTGCCCCCTTGTTGGCTCCGATTGGCCTTTTCTATGGTTTTGGGATGACTGTCGTTAGAGAAATCTCCATTGGCAAATCGGTCGGGCATCAAAAGATAGATCACATCTGATGAATCGAAGCCTTTTCGGTCGGCAGAGCCTTCCCTTCGCTCCAAGAATTGATAATCCACCGAAGAAATGGTTCGTTTCCCTTTTTTGAAATCGATTTTGTAGTTGCCGGGTTGCACATTTTTGGTGTCCAACGTAATGAACAAGTAGTTTGGGTTCTCCGTTTTTTCAATTTTTTTGATGGTGATGTCAGAAGTGAATTCAGGTTGAAGTTCACTGATTTGGTTTCCGTATACCAACAGTTGGAGTTCGGTGTTCTTCATGTCGGTCCACCAATAAGGGGGTTCCACACGTTGCACTTGGCTCATGCTGCTGGTCAAGACCATCAACATCAGGAGTAAAATGTTGTTTCTCATCAGTTTGAATATTTTTTGAGCCAATTTCAAGTTTGAAAAAGGGTCAGTTTTTTAGGCAATATTTTTTTGAAGAGAGGATAAATCCCAATTAAATGGTTACAACTTCGTCATCTTTGTCATCTACCCTTGCCACCAACAAAGCAGCGATCAAAAATGAAATCCCGCTCGTCATAAGGGCAAAAATGGGTTGTTCATTATATAAATACCGTACCATGGGGCCTCCGATCAAAGCATTTATGATTTGTGGTATTACAATGAAGAAATTGAAAATGCCCATATAAACACCCATTTTTTGTGGAGGAATGGAGCCGGCAAGAATAGCATAGGGCATAGCCAGAATACTTGCCCATGCCACCCCGATTCCTATCATGGAAAGGATGAGCCAATTTTCATCGGGCATGATATAAATGGATAAAAAACCGAGCGCTCCAATGATCAAGGAGATGGCGTGTGTTTTTTTTCGACCTACTTTTTTAGCGATCGCTGGAAGAAAGAAGGCAAAAATAGCCGAAACACCATTATAGATCCCGAATAGGATGCCCAACCAATCCCCCGCATTTTGATAGGCCATACTCTGATTGTCGTTTGGGTCCAGGCCATAAATGTGTTGGGCTATGGCAGGAAGTGCGAACACCCACAAGCCAAAAAGACCAAACCAGGAAAAAAACTGCACCCAGCTTAATTGCCGCATGGTACGGGGCATTTTTCTGAAATCCGTAAAAATATCGCTGAGTTTTCCCGGAGTTTCTTCCAAATTCCCGGATCCTTCCGCTTGATGCAATAGGGCCATTTCTTCGGGAGTGTATTCCTTGGTGGTGATCACCGTCACCAAAACGCTGGAGATGAGCACCACGGCCCCAATGACAAACGACAGTAAAAGGTTAAAAGGTACTTCCCCAACCCCTGCGGTGTTTTCCAACCCGATCCAATTCGTTAGAACATAGGGTAACCAAGATCCTACTACCGCACCAATACCGATAAGTACGGTTTGAAGGCTATAACCCAAGGTACGTTGGTCAGATGGTAAAATATCTGCAATCAAGGCCCTGAAGGGTTCCATGGCCACATTAAACGAGGCATCCATGATCATGAGCATTCCGGCCCCGACCCAAAGAGCGGGCATAAAGGCGGTGAACATATCTGCATTGGGCATCAAAACAAGCCCTAACGATGCCAAAAGGGCTCCGGAGAGGAAATAGGGTCGCCTTCGGCCCAAACGATTCCAGGTCCTATCGCTGTAATGCCCAATAATGGGTTGTACAATGAGTCCGGTGAGAGGTGCCACGATCCAGAACCAAGAAAGTTCATGGACATCGGCCCCAAAAATCTGTAGAATTCTACTGGCATTGGCATTTTGAAGGGCAAAACCCATCTGAATGCCTAGGAAACCAAAACTGAGGTTCCATATTTGCCAAAAACTTAATCGACGCTTTTCGAACATGGTGAGTACCGTTGAATGTAGAACTGGATCAGTTTTATGTTTATTGCTTTATGTGTAAAGCGTAACTGAAGATCAGTTGAGCTAAAGATATGTTTTTTTGAAACATTGATGGGAAATATAGGTTTGAACTCTGTTCCCAGAATCAAAATGTGCCAGGTCTTTAAGTGGTGATCAAGAAAAAATCACCGTTTTATTATTGTAGACCATGGTCTTCCGGGCCACATGGAGTTGTACGGCACGAGATAGCACAATACGCTCCAAATCCCTTCCTTTGGCAATAAAATCATTAACGGAGTGCGTATGGGAAACAGCGGTGACATCCTGTTCAATGATAGGGCCTGCATCCAAATCGGCAGTCACATAATGGCTGGTGGCCCCAATAATTTTTACCCCACGTTCAAAGGCCGCGTGGTAGGGTTTTGCACCCATAAAGGCAGGTAGGAAAGAGTGGTGGATGTTGATGATTTTTTGAGGGTACACGTCAATGACCTTGGGAGAAACAATCTGCATATATCGGGCCAGCACAATAAAATCCACTTCGTGTTCCCTTAAAAGTTCCAGTTGCCTGTCTTCGGCCTCGGTCTTGTTCTGTTTGGTCACTGGGATATGGAAAAAGGGAATGTTGAACTGTTCCGCCACGTATTCCAAATCTTCGTGGTTGCTCAAAATGAAGGGAATATCCACAGAAAGTTCTCCGGAATTGTATCGGCTCAACAAATCGTAGAGACAATGGTTGTACTTGGAAACGAACACAACCATTTTGGGTTTGTACCCATCCAAATACACTTCCCATTCCATTTCAAATTGATCCGCCAATTCGTTTTGGAACTCCTTTTTGAATGTACCCAAAGGCAATTCTTTTTCAAACTCGCTTTGCAATCGCATAAAAAATACTCCTGCCTGCTTGTCCACGTGCTGGTCAAGATAAACAATGTTCCCTTCCTGCTGATGGATAAAGGTGGTCACTGACCTAATGATACCCGCTTGATCGGGACAATGTATAAGAATGGTAAGCTTCATGTCCAATATTTGACCGGGTAAAATTATAGGTTTCAGAAAGTGGAGCCTAAACTCCGTTCGGTTTTTGTAAAATCCTAATCAAAATACATTTTGACTTGCATTTTCTGTAAATTGCAGGGCAAATTCAGACCTATTATTGCAGATGGAACAAATAACACCCTACAAACCCAAAAACAAAATCAGGATTGTGACTGCGGCATCGCTCTTTGATGGGCATGATGCAGCCATCAATATCATGAGGAGGATCATACAAGCTACTGGGGTTGAGGTGATTCACTTGGGGCATGATAGGAGTGTGGCCGAAGTGGTGGATTGTGCCATCCAGGAAGATGCCAATGCCATCGCCATGACTTCCTACCAAGGGGGGCACAATGAATACTTTAGGTATATGTTCGACTTGCTGAAGGAAAGAGGTGCAGGACATATTAAGATTTTTGGAGGTGGGGGTGGAGTCATCCTTCCCGAAGAAATCAAGGTATTGATGGACTATGGTATCGAACG
>JASBTS010000056.1 GCA_030148305.1 Allomuricauda sp.
TTTGTGGAGAATACCGGATTCGAACCGGTGGCCTCTTGCATGCCATGCAAGCGCTCTAGCCAACTGAGCTAATCCCCCAAAGAGAGCGCAAAGGAAATACTTTTTCTGAAAGTATCAAAATTTACGGACCTTCCTTAATCTTTTTTAACGCTCAACACCAATACGGGCACAGGCACATAAAACTCCGATTTCAATATGGTGTTCTTTTCCCAGAGCTTCTTGAAGAACCCTCTCTTCCTCCTGAACACGCATAACATATCCGGATGCTCTTCATGGTAAAACTCTGTTACTCCTAAATAGGTGGTGGCGTTCTCGGTAATGGTCAGTTTCTTGCTCAAATCCAAAAGGGCGGTGTTCACCTTTAGGTCATCTTCGGAATATCCGGGTCTTTTTACCAACAACAGGCTTACTTCCGATTTAAACTTATTCTTGATGGTGGCCAACGGGGTAAGGATGCTGCTTCGTTTCAGAATGCCCGATCCAAAGGCCGTCATAATCTTTTTTATAGGCTTGAATGTAGTGCCTTTGGGAACGATCAGGGTAGGTATATCCGTCTGTTTAATAATTCTTCCCGATGTATTCCCCAAATACAGTTCTTCTTTTATATCGTTACTTTTTGGAGCGATGATAATCAAATCAATACCCAATTCCTTGTTGATATCGTTCAAACCATCAATGATATCGCCTGTGTAAGTAGCAATTTTAATTTCAATGTTTTTGGTATCTACCTCATCGATCACCTCCTTCAAATGTTCCTTGTTACTTTTGGCCACCTTCTCTTCCACATTGGCCAAACTACCCATGGCCGTGGCGACCGAGATTACATCCATCACAAAAATCTTGGCACCGAAATTCGTGGCAAAATCTACGGCATATTGCAATGTTTTTGAAGAATCTGGGGAAGTCCCAATCGGAACGAGAATGTTGTTCATGGTTTGGTGATTATAATTAAACCTTAAATTTACAATTAAATTGAAACGAATCAATGATACGACGCGCAAAGATATCTGAAATACCTGATATCTTATCCATTACCCGATTATGTGCCCTAAAAATGGAGCAAAACGGCATTCATCAATGGAACGAGCATTATCCTTCAGAAGCGGCTTTCCTAAAAGATGTGAAACGGGAAGAACTCTATGTCATTGAAGAAAAGGGTTGTGTGTTGGGTACCATTGTAATTTCCACCTATATGGATGAGGAATACCAACCCATCCAATGGCTCACGCCAAATGGCAACAGTACCTACATTCATCGGCTTTCTGTACATCCTGACCATCAAGGAAAGGGATTGGCGCAAAAGCTTATGGATTTTGCCGAAGCGTATTCCAAAGAAAATCAATTTGTCTCGGTACGCTTGGATACCTTTTCGCAAAACCATCGAAACCAACGATTCTACGAGCAAAGGGGCTATCAAAAATTGGGCGATATCTTCTTTCCCAAACAAAGCGAACATCCCTTTCATTGTTACGAATTGGTGCTGTAACTTGCAGCCGATTTGAGCACACAGGTAAATTTCAAGACCATCAACCAATTGGCAATCCCTGCAACCATTTCAGGGATAGCGGAACCTTTACTTTCTATTACGGATACGGCCATCGTGGGCAACATTCCCGCAGATAGTTTGGAGTCGTTGGCCGCGGCCGGCATTGTGGGTTCCTTTTTGTCCATGCTCATTTGGGTTTTGGGACAAACGCGTAGTTCCATATCAGCCATTATTTCGCAATATTTGGGAGCGGGCAGATTGGAAGAAGTCAAGAATCTCCCTGCACAGGCCATTTTTTTCAATATTTTATTGAGTGTGGTGGTATTGTTATCCACAGTTTTTATCATTGAAGAGATTTTCACCCTCTTCAATGCCACTGGAAAAATCTTGCACTATTGTATCTCCTATTATTCCATTCGGGTCTGGGGATTCCCGTTAACGCTGTTCACCTTTGCCATCTTCGGTATTTTCCGTGGGCTGCAGAACACCTTTTATCCCATGATCATTGCCATTATTGGAGCCGTCCTGAACATCGGTCTCGACCTACTTTTGGTTTATGGGGTGGATGGATGGTGCCGCTTGGGCCAGTTTGATCTCCCAAGCCATCATGGCCCTTTTGGCCTTTATCCTATTGATGAAAAAGACCGAAATCAGTATGAAGTTGGTCTTCCCGCTCAACAAAGAACTGAAGCGGGTCATTTTTATGAGCCTCAATCTTTTTGTCCGCGCCATTGCCCTTAATGTAGCCCTGATCCTGGCCGTTCGCGAAGCCACTGCTCTGGGCGATCGCTTTATCGGGGCGCATACCATTGCCATCAACCTATGGTTGTTCGCGGCCTTTTTTATTGATGGGTTTGCGGCCGCAGGCAACAGTATGGGCGGAAAACTTTTAGGGGCGGACGATTACGATGGTCTCTGGAAGTTGGCCAAAAAAATTGTGTTGTATGGCATGGTGGTCAGTCTGGTCTTGATGATGGGCGGGGTCCTTTTTTATCATCCTATAGGGCGTCTTTTTTCCAATGATTCCTTGGTTCTGGATACCTTTTACGGCATATTCTACATTGTTATTTTAGGCTTGCCCATGAATACCCTGGCCTTTGTTTATGATGGACTGTTCAAGGGATTGGGCGAAATGAAATATTTACGGAATGTGCTGCTCGCCGCAACCTTTTTTGGGATTTGTACCCTGCCTTTACCTCGGTAAGTTTTTGGGATGGGGATTCTATGCCATCTGGGTGGCTTTTTTGTGATTTGGATGCTCATCCGTGGATTTGCCCTGCTCTGGAAATTTGATAGAAAATTCAGGCCCTTGGTCCAAAACCCTTAATTTAGCAGTGTCAAAGATCAGACAACTGATAATTATAAATTGTTCATTGTAAATTGAAACATGTCCACAGATAGAGTCAACGGAAGTTTATACACCAAAATGGAAAACGGCGTAGCCACCGTGGAGTTTGGCCATCCTGCCAGTAATTCCTTTGTTTCCGAATTGTTGGACCGATTGACCAAAGAGTTTGAAAAGTTGGCCATAAATAATGAGGTCTCCATCATTGTTCTAAAATCTGAAGGTGACCGTGCCTTTTGTGCGGGCGCTTCCTTTGATGAACTTGTGGCCATTTCCGACCTTGAAGAAGGCAAGCGGTTTTTTAGTGGATTTGCCAATGTAATCAATGCCATGCGTAAATGCCCCAAACCCATCATTGGGCGGGTACAGGGCAAAACTGTTGGTGGCGGGGTCGGTTTGGCCTCGGCATGTGATTATGTGCATGCTACCGTAGATGCTGCCATCAAACTATCAGAAATCTCCATTGGGATAGGTCCGTTTGTGGTTGCCCCTGCCGTGGAGCGTAAAATGGGAAAGGCTGCCTTGGCCGAACTCACTTTGTATCCCACAGAATGGAAAAATGCGTATTGGGCCAAGGAAAAAGGACTGTATGCCAAGGTATATGACTCCATATCGGAAATGGACAAGGAGTTGGACATCCACCTTCAAAAATTGGCCACCTATAATCCCGAAGCCCTATCGCAAATGAAAAAGGTACTTTGGGAAGGAACCGAGCATTGGGACAAGCTCCTTTTGGATCGTGCCGAAGCTTCAGGAAAATTGGCCCTGTCGCCCAATACCAAACAAGCGCTGGAAAAGTTTAAAAAATAAATAATGAAAAATGAGAAGTATATTTCCCCTATTGGTCGTCGTCCTAGTTGTGGTCTATGTAGTCAATAAAATACGCAGCGACAGAAAGTTTAAAAGATAGTTACAACGGTACTGAACCCATAAATGAAGAACATTACTCTTCCCAAAGGCAAAAAAGTCTATTTCGCAAGTGACAACCACCTTGGGGCACCCACCCGAAAGGACAGTCTGCCTCGGGAAAAAAAGTTCGTGGCCTGGCTGGATTCCATCAAGCACGATGCACATGCCATTTTTTTGATGGGCGATCTTTTTGACTTTTGGTTCGAATACAAGACCGTAGTCCCTAAAGGATTCACGCGCACACTGGGGAAGCTGGCGGAACTATCGGACATGGGTATCCAAATCACCTATTTTGTGGGCAACCACGATTTGTGGATGAACGGTTATTTTGAAGAAGAACTCAACATTCCCGTATACCACAAACCCCAACAATTTTTGATCAACAATACCTCTTTTTTCATTGGTCATGGGGACGGACTTGGGCCACACGACAAGGGTTTCAAACGGATGAAAAAAGTGTTCACTAATCCAGTGGCCAAATGGTTTTTCAGGTGGTTGCACCCGGATTGGGGTGTTCGTTTGGGGCAACATCTATCCGTGAACAACAAAATCATTTCCGGGGAAGCGGATGCCAAATTCTTGGGTGAGGACAAGGAATGGCTTATTCTATATGCCAAACGAAAATTGGAACAACAGCATTACGACCATTTCATCTTCGGACACAGGCACCTTCCGTTAGAGATCCTACTCAATGAAAAATCCACCTATACCAACTTAGGGGATTGGATCTCCTATTTTACCTATGCTATTTTTGATGGAGAAACGTTGAGCTTGCAGAAATTGGAGGATTAATCCTTTTCGTGCTCGTCAATATCTTTTTGCAGGTCCAATTTTCTAAATGTGGGTGAAATGATGGCAGTGGTACCTACCGTTAAAATGGTCATGCATCCTCCAAAGACTACCGCTGTAACGGTACCGAGCAATTTCGCTGCCAAACCACTTTCAAAAGCCCCCAACTCATTGGAAGAACCCACGAACATGGAATTTACCGAAGCTACCCTTCCCCTCATATTGTCAGGTGTCTTTAATTGTAGGATGGTCTGACGGATGATCATGGATACCCCATCCACTGCTCCACTAAGGAACAACGCCACCACCGAAAGCCAGAACAGTTCTGAAATCCCAAAAACGATGATACAGATGCCAAAGGCGAATACGGCCAGCAAGAGTTTCTTACCGGCATTTTTATGCAAAGGAAAACGTGTGGAACCCAACATGGTGAGGGAGGCCCCAATGGCTGGTGCGGCCCTTAAAATGCCGAATCCTTCAGATCCTACGCGTAAAATATCCTGGGCGTAAATGGGTAAAAGCGCCACGGCCCCACCAAAAAGTACCGCGATCATGTCCAAGGTAAGCGCACCAAAAATGGCCCTGCTGCCAAACACGAATTTGAGACCATCCTTCAAGCTTTGGAACACAGGTTCCCCGATCTTAGGGTTCAAAATGGGTTTTTTTGGAATCTGAAATAAGAAAAGAAGGGCCATCAAAGAAAATCCGAAAATAACGCACATGCTCCAATGCACCCCAATCCAACTGATGGAAAAACCGGCCAATGCCGGGCCCAACACCGAGGCCAATTGCCAAGTGGAGCTACTCCACGTGGCGGCATTGGGATAAATTTTCTTGGGAACGATCAAAGCAATCAAGGAGAAAATCGTCGGACCTAAAAACGAACGGACCAATCCGCCCAAAAATACCAAGGCGTAAATGGAATACAGGATTTTTTTCGGCGCCCAAGATTCCTGTAATCCTGGCCAACTCAACACAAACAACCCCAGACTTATAACAGAAAATCCTGCGATACAAGTCACCAAAAGGTTGCGCTTTTCCCTTTGATCCACAATATGTCCTGCAAACAAGGCCATGCCCACAGCGGGAATCACCTCCATCAGTCCGATGATACCCAAGGAAAGGGGATC
>JASBTS010000057.1 GCA_030148305.1 Allomuricauda sp.
GTTAAGATTACAAGACAAATGTATGGCGCAATTCAGGACAGGAATACCACCATCTTTTCCAGTTTATATGCAATTTTACCATAGTAGATACCTTAAATTGACATTAAGGTGAATTTAACACACATTTGTGGTAATTTTGCAGATATATAGGTTGGGAGTACCATCCTAACTTTACATTACCAAATAAAAAATTGGAACTTATGATTCAAAAACCTGCGTTTGAAGCCATAGCCCCAAGTTTTGGTCACTCGTTTACTTTTCAAAAGTTCAACGAAAGCAATGAGAACAAGAACAATGGCTGGCATTACCATCCGGAACTGGAACTGGTATATGTGAATGGGGGCTCGGGGAAAAGACAGATAGGCAGTCATGTATCCTATTATAGGAACGGGGATTTGATCCTTATTGGATCCAACCTTCCCCACTGTGGCTTTACGGATAAACTCACTGGGAACAAAAGTGAGACCCTTATACAGATGAAAGCAGATTTCTTGGGAAGTGACTTTTTCAATATCCCAGAGATGAAGAACATCCAAAAACTATTTGAGGTTGCCAAGGGCGGGATCGCCTTTTACGGAAAGACAAAATTGAAGGTAGGAGAGAAAATGGAGATCTTGGAATACCAGACCGATTTTCAACGTTTGCTCTCCATCCTTAATATATTGAACCAATTGGCCACTTCTGATGAGATGAACGTGTTGAACGCCGAAGGTTTTTCTTTGGAAACCGAGGTAAAGGACAATGACAGGATCAATATCGTGTTCAACCACGTTAAGGCGAATTTCAAGGAAGATATCAGTTTGGAAGAAATATCGGATATGGTGAGCATGACGGTGCCTTCTTTCTGTAGGTATTTTAAAAAGATCACCAACAAGACGTTTACCCAGTTTGTGAACGAATACCGATTGGTGCATGCCTCCAAATTATTGGCCGAACAGCCCATCAGCATCACCCAGGTGTGTTATGATAGTGGCTTCAACAATTTTTCGCATTTCAACAAATCGTTCAAGGCATTTACGGGGCAAAACCCTTCGGAATACCGAAACCAGTTGAAAACGGTTCTGCAATAAAAAAGCTTATTCGAAGAGGTCGTTCAAGACCTTTGCCAATCTAAGACCTCCTTTTTGAAGTTGTTCGAATAGGAGGTCATTATAATTATAGGTGTACTGGTAGCCCAATTTGTCACCCACTTTTACGGAGTCGTACAATTCTCCACAGATATCATGGGATTCATCCACCCAATCATAAATGGTGCCTTCTTGGATTTTTTTAATCTTTTTGGTAGATACCTTGTCCAGTTCATGGGCCAATTCGGTATAGGTCATTCCGTAGGACTCGATAAGGTTTTGATCCCAAACCTTGTGAAGGTTGCTCCCTTGGCCAAACCATTGTACTTGAATGTCATTTCCCCCTTTATCTTCTTCCCTGCTGGCGTGCATCGGTTGGTGAAGGTCCCCTATTAAATGGACCAGCATTTTTAAATGGAAAATGCGGTCTTCCCGAGAATTGTTCTTATTCTTGATGACTTCTTTGCATTCCTCTATGGCAGTAATGATGTCACCATCCTTGCTTTTTTCTGAATCGACATAATGCATCCCCAATGGATAGTTCACATAATGCCAAGGAGAATATTTGGCATAGGCGCGATCTGCCTTTATATCATCGCCATAGGTTGAAACGAATGCCAAACTATGTCCGTCCAACAAATCGTTCAAAGCTCTTTTAGTCTTCCCTTTCAAATGGTTTTGGGCAATCTGTCCGGTAACCCGATGGCCCGTTTTGCTCCAAATGGTATTTCCAAACATAAATACGGGCAGCAAAAGGAACAATAAGACGGTCTTTTTCATTTTGGTTGAATATTGAAAAATATGGTTGACACCATGGAATTAGCAAAGTTCAATTTTCTGAATCTTTTTGCAATGCACAATGCACGAATTATTTTTTGGGAATATTTTAACTATACCCTTATTTTTGGAAAACCAACTAAACTAGACAAATGCCAAAACTACGAATTGTAATTGCTACAATCCTATTTCCCATTGCCTTAGTTGCCCAATTGAACAATAAGACTTTTACGGTCAAATACATTGACGAGATCATTGATGTTGATGGCATTTTGGACGAACCCATCTGGGAAATTGCGGAAAGTGCCGATAATTTCCATCAATACTTTCCTTCGGATACCACATTGGCGGCCCAGCAAACCGATATTAAAATGCTGTATAACAATACCACACTGTACATAGGCATAAAACTGGCTACCGAAGGAAACGATTATGTGATTCCCTCCTTGCAAAGGGACTACCGTGCGGGAGGAAACGATAATATCAGCCTGCTTTTTGACACCTTTAACGATGGCACCAATGCTTTTCTGTTTGGCATGAACCCCTACGGGGTTCGGAGAGAGGCCCTGATTTCCAACGGGGGTGCGGGACCAAGCAACTTTACCACTTCATGGGACGTAAAATGGAAAGGAGAGACCAAATTATACGACGGTTATTATATCTGCGAGATTGCCATTCCTCTCACCTCCTTTAAGTTTAGACAAGGGGAGACCAAATGGCGTTTCAACAGCTACCGGTTCGATATGCAGACCAACGAGACTAGTACCTGGACGAAAATTCCGCAGAACCAGTTGATCTATAGTCTGGCCTTTATGGGGGACATGGTCTTTGAAAAACCACTGGGCAAATCCAGAACCCCCATGGCGCTCATTCCTTATGTGAATGGCATTGTGGGCAAGGATTATGAATATGATGAAAAACTGAGCAAGCTCGACTTTGGTGGCGATGCAAAAGTGTCCATCGGGAACGGGATGAACCTAGATATTACAGTAAATCCTGACTTTTCAAACGTGGAGGTGGACAATTTGGTGACCAATCTGACCCGATTTGAGGTTTCCCTACCCGAAAAACGCCAGTTTTTTATTGACAACAGCGATCTTTTTGGTTCTTTCGGAAGCGAAGAAGATTCCAATCCTTTTTTTTCGAGAAGGATAGGCATTGCCCAAAATCTGGAGGATGAAACCATTGAAAATGGCATTGTGGGTGGCATACGGCTGAGTGGGAAACTGAATGAGGATTGGCGTTTGGGACTTTTGAACATTCAAACGGAAAAAGATGAAGCCAACCACATTCCCAGTAACAACAATACTGTTTTTGCCCTACAGAAGAAAATGTTTTCACGATCCAATCTCAGCTTCATCTTTGTTAACCGCCAAACTTTTGCCGATTATGATTTTTTGGATGAAGAAGATCGATACAACCGTGTGGTAGGCCTCGATTACAATTTGGCCTCCGCCAACAATACCTGGACTGGAAAGTTTTACTATCATAAATCCTTTGCCCATGACATGGGAGATCGGGATGCATCCGGCGGCATGAACCTTCAGTACAATAGCCGTTATCTTAATTTTGGTCTCAGGGGAAATTTTGTCGGCAACGATTTCCGCTCAGATCTCGGTTATATCCCAAGGGAAGATATTGTGGTGGCCAAACCTTATGTTGAAGTCAATTTTTGGCCCAGAAAGGGAATATTGAATACCCATGGTTTTCTTTTCAGACCTTCCATGGTTTGGCGCCCTACTTTGGATTACAAGAACACCGATTACTTTTTTTATACAGGATGGCAGGCCAAGTTCAAAAGTCAGGAAGAGCTTGCTGTACGGTTGTTTAACCGATATACCTACCTGACCGACACCTTTGACCCCACAGGCACTGATGATGGTGTTGAGCTTCCGGCCGATATTGGTTATTACTACACCAGTTATGAAGTGGAGTTCCAAAGTGACCGCCGGAAGGTGTTCTCCTATTCCCTGGAACCGGGCTATGGGGATTTTTATAACGGCACCCGCTTTGTTATGGAAGGGGATCTGAGCCTACGGCTACAACCCACGGTTTTTATTTCTTTGGGGTTGAACTACAACAGCATCAAATTACCGGAGCCTTATGAAAGTGAAGATCTTTGGTTGGTGAGTCCCAAAATAAACATCACCTTCAACAAGTCCGTGTTTTGGTCCACCCTGGTACAATACAGCAACCAAATGGACAATTTGGGTTTCAATTCGAGGTTACAGTGGCGGTTTGCCCCCCTTTCGGACCTTTTCCTGGTATATAATGACAACTATTTTGTGAACTCCTTTATGCCTCGGAACCGCTCCATCAATTTAAAGTTTACCTATTGGTTGAACATATAAACCTGCAAAGGGTTTACACAAATAAAAAAGCAGCTACAATTGAATTGTAACTGCTTTTTTTTGGTAGGATTTTTTCCTCCCTTAGTTCATTGCCTTCCGGCAGATAACTATGATTTCGGTGCAACCTCCATATTAAAGTGGTTTTCGACCCGAAATGATATTATACAAAATTGCGATAATTGCGATGACCAATAATATGTGGATCAAGCTTCCTGTGGCCATTCCGGCCACAATTCCAAAAAAGCCCAATACCCAAATAATGATACATATTACGGCAACCAACCAAAGTAAACTTCTCATGATTTCTAGGTTTTAGTGTTTATACAAGAGTAAAGTTAGATGATTCTTTATTACGGCCTTAGCCCAATTCATGGAATTGTTGACTCAAAACCGATTTCGCCTTCTTTTTAAAATAATCGGGTATTTTAATGTCCCTAATGTGTGTATCTTGGCATTATAACCATTGACTGCATGAATTTTACCATCATTATCGCTGTTCTGGTGACTTTAGGGTATATCCTTCCGAAGTTGGTGGAATTTGGGAAACCGGCACCTTCAAAACCGAAAGGGGAATGGCATTATAGAGTGAAGTTTGCCAAACTGAACAAAGAACTTTATCAAAAGTCGACTGAAGAGGAAAGGATGGAATTACTGTATTACTTCGTACAAAAAATTAGAAAAAGTGATGACTACGGAGTAACTTCTTTACAGGAAATGCCGGAACCTCTCAAAACTTTTTACTTCATTGATTGTTTGGAAAAGGAAGTCAATAATGGTGGGTTTTTGCAATTTTTCACGAATTCAACAGGTCGATATACAGAAGGAACTATTGAAAGTTTAGACAAAATCGGAGCAAGTTTCAACAAAAGTTTGCTTTTAAGTGCAGTAAAGATCCTTGAAAAGCATAACGTTTTACCTGAAAGCCTAAGAATTCTTTTAGACAATCATGACTTACATGAAATTTTACCAATTGGTGAATTATTTCAGAATGAGGCCCTAATGAATGATATGTATGAACTCGATAAGCAATTTTACAAATCGGAAGAATACCTTTGGAAATTGAGTTTGATTTATTTTGAAGAGAACAGTCAAGATCTTTGGCCTAGATTGGAAGAACAATACGGAAATTAAGCCATTGCATAGTATAATGAAAAATAGTTTGCCATGACATTTTATCAGAGTGAGATCCAAAGGATCAAGAACAGTTGTTACGCCAATACCACGCAGATTCAGAAAGTAATTGCAACCCGCAATTATATTGAGGAGCACTTCGACAAGCCATTGAACCTGGATAGGCTTTCCAATGTTGGATTTATCTCTAAATATCACCTATTACGACTTTTCAAGCGTTATTATGGGCAAACACCGATGCAATACCTTATTGATAAACGCCTGGAAAAATCAAAAAAACACCTCAAAAATGGCATGTCTATCTCCGAGACTTGTTATCTGGTCGGGTTTGAAAGTCCAAGTTCGTTTAGTACACTTTTCAAAAAAAAGACGGGGTCCAAACCAAGTGCCTTTCAAAAAAAGCAATTTTCACAAAGTCGGTCTATCACTGATTTTTGATTTTTGGCCTACCAATCCTAAAATCTATTTTAATGAAAGTAAAAGTATTGAGCATCCCTGTTCTTGATCAAGCAAAAGCCTTGACATTCTATACCGAAATATTAGGTTTTGTAAAGAAAGTAGATGTGCCCTTAAGTGAGGACAGCAGGTGGCTAACGGTGGTAAGCAAGGAAGAGCAAGATGGGCCCGAAATTTTACTGGAACCATCACCCAAACATTTTGAACCTGCAAAAACCTATCAAAAATCACTTTTTGAGGCCGGGATTCCCTACACCCAATTCAATGTTGAAAATGCGCAAGAGGAGTACCATCGCCTTTCAAATCTTGGTGTGGCCTTCAGCATAAAACCTACGGAAATGGGTACGGTTAAGATTGCGGTATTTGATGACACTTGTGGCAATAACATTCAACTGGTAGAGATGTTGTAAGATTTGCGAGTTGAACTTCAAAAGGGCTTTGGAGCTTTTCTCCCCTATGATTTTCCTATATTTGGAACCATAGCTTACCAATATGGACCAACTACCCTTTACCGATGATACCGTAATCTTCGGACTGCTTTGCCTCTGTTTGGGCTTCGTTTTTTATACCTCATCCATCAAGACCGGATTCTGGGGAAAGTTTTACAATGTGGTACCCACTGTTCTCATGTGCTACCTATTACCCGCCATTTTGGCCAGTGTGGGCATTGTGGACGAGTCTTCCTCAAACACCTATTCCGTCGCTAGTCAATACTTGTTACCTGCAGCATTGATCTTAATGACCCTTAGCATTGACTTAAAGGCTATTTTGAACCTAGGATCCAAGGCCTTGGTCATGTTTTTGACAGGAACT
>JASBTS010000064.1 GCA_030148305.1 Allomuricauda sp.
AGCTTTACCAACGATTTAGGGGCGGATTCCTTGGACACTGTTGAACTTATCATGGAGTTTGAGAAAGAATTTGATATCCAAATACCTGATGACCAAGCAGAAAATATTGCTACTGTTGGTCAAGCCATCAGCTATATTGAGGAAGCGAAGTAATTTTATGATATATTACTAAAGATTTTAAATTATCCATGTGGTGATGATCGCATGGATAATTTTTTTTATAATTTAGGTCTAAAGGGTAAAAAAATAGTTCAATGCAGTTAAAGCGAGTTGTAGTTACCGGAATGGGGGCGCTTACCCCAATTGGCAACAATCTGAAAGCTTATTGGGAAGGACTACGAACCGGTAAGAGCGGTTCTGCGCCCATTACGTATTTTGACACCGAAAAGTTCAAAACAAAATTTGCCTGTGAGTTAAAGGAGTTTGATCCCAACGACTATTTTGATAGAAAAGAGGTCCGTAAACTTGACAGGTTCGCACAATATGCACTGGTATCTTCCGATGAAGCGATCGCTGATTCGGGAATCGATTTGGACAATGTGGACAAATTTAGGGTAGGTGTTATTTGGGGCGCGGGAATAGGTGGATTGGAAACTTTCCAAAACGAGGTCATCGGCTACGCAGAAGGCGATGGCACTCCCCGTTTTAATCCGTTCTTCATTCCAAAAATGATTGCTGATATCGCTCCTGGAAACATTTCCATTAAGCATGGATTCATGGGACCAAACTATACCACGGTTTCGGCTTGTGCCTCTTCGGCCAACGCTATGATCGATGCACTCAATTATATCCGTTTGGGTCATTGTGATGTTATCGTTACCGGAGGTAGCGAAGCCGCTGTGACCATTGCCGGCATGGGCGGTTTTAACGCCATGCATGCCTTGTCCACAAGGAATGAAAGTCCTGAAACGGCTTCTAGACCCTTTGATGCAACAAGGGATGGATTTGTGCTTGGCGAAGGTGCCGGGGCGCTGGTATTGGAAGAATACGAGCACGCCAAAGCAAGAGGAGCCAAAATCTATGCAGAGGTAGCCGGAGGAGGCATGTCAAGTGATGCCTATCACATGACGGCTCCACATCCTGAAGGAATCGGAGTGGTTCGGGTAATGGAAAATTGCTTGAGGGACGCAGGTCTAAAACCTGAGGACGTGGACGCCATCAATACACACGGTACTTCTACGCCACTAGGGGATGTTGCGGAACTTAAGGCTATTTCCAAGGTGTTCGGCGCGCATGCATCAAAAATCAATATCAACTCTACCAAGTCCATGACCGGGCATTTATGGGGAGCAGCTGGGGCCATTGAGGCCATTGCCTCCATTTTGGCCATGGAACACAACTTGGTACCACCTACTATTAACCATAGTGTGGTGGATGAGGAAATCGATCCTTCCTTGAACCTGACCTTGAACAAGGCACAACCAAGGGAAGTGAAGGTAGCCATGAGCAACACTTTTGGTTTTGGAGGCCACAATGCTTGTGTATTGTTCAAAAAAATAGGGTAGTTTTGTAACATGAAACTCACCTCGAAAATATTCAATTCCCATCCCAACTCGGATGGGGATTTTTTTTTGGGAATGAAAAGGATTCTAGGCTTTAAGCCGAAGAGTATCGACATCTACAAAAAAGCCTTTCTACATCGTTCCATGAACCAAAAGGATTCCAGCGGAAACCCGATGAACTATGAGCGATTGGAATTTTTGGGCGATTCCATGCTGGGGACCATCATCTCTAGGCACCTGTACAATCAGGTTCCCGAAGGGGACGAGGGCTATCTTACCAAAATGCGTTCCAAAGTAGTGAGTCGCAAACACTTGAATGAACTTGGTAAAGATCTGGGTCTGCTCAAATATGTGGAAAGCAGGATTCCAAAATCGCATTTTGGGGAAAACATCCACGGTAATGTCTTTGAGGCGTTGATTGGGGCCATCTATCTTGATCGTGGGTACAAATACTGCGAAAAATTTATCCATGACCGTGTCATTGAACCCTATGTGGACATTGAACAGTTGGAAGGTAAGGTCATCAGCTACAAGAGTTTGGTGATTGAATGGTGCCAAAAGCAGAAAAAGCCCTTTAACTACTATGTTTATGAGGATACCGGCAATGATGAGCTCAAACATTTTGCCGTAAAACTGACCATTGGCGACCGTATTTTGGCCAAAGCTAGGGCCACCTCAAAAAAGAAGGCAGAGGAAAAGGCATCCAAGCGGGCCTATTTTGCGTTGCAGAACAAAATGGAGAATTCCTAACCTTTAAAGTAATTCAAATTCAATCGTTTTCGTTGGGTTTACAAGTGTATTGTTTTGTAATAACTAGGCATTGAATTGGATTAAGAGTATATTTACAGCTCGTGTTAAGGCATGTTGACAACACACAAGATATCGGCCGACTTTTTTGATGACAGCTTTCAGCTCATCGCCATACACAGTAATTTGGAAGATTATGCCATTACCTATGCCATAAATTCCAATTGCGGATTGTATTTGAAAAGGATGAAGAACGACCTTCATCTGGAACAGAACCAATCCTATTCCGTGTTCGATTGGGACGACGAGTTCAACCACATGTACTGGACCTTGATCTCGAACAAATGTGAGGTGGAAGAAATCATACCTTCGGAAGGATTGTTCGGGAACAATGTTTCAACAAGAACGGACCATCTGATCAAGGAACGCAAAGAGGTGGACTATTTTTTAAAGGTAGATGCCGCTGAAGAAGACGTATTGGCACAAAAAATCAAAGCCATCAACAAAATATCAAAGGTTATCACAGCATACGCTTTGGACACGGAGACCTTAAAATCAAAAAGAAATTTAATCTTTTAACAATGCCAACTAGAAAGAAGACCAAAATTGTAGCCACATTGGGGCCGGCCACCAGCAAGAAAGAAACCTTGAAGGCGATGATAGAGGCTGGAGTCGATGTATTCAGGATCAACTTTTCCCATGCCGATTATGAAGATGTTGCCGATCGTATTAAAATGATCCGGGAACTAAATGAGGAGTTGGATGTAAACACAGCAATCCTTGCCGACTTACAGGGACCCAAACTCCGAGTAGGGGTTATGGGTGGCGAGGCCATTGTAGAGCCTGGTGACGAAGTGACCTTCGTAACGGGAGAGCCTTTTGAAGGGACTGCCCAGCGTGTTTATATGAACTATCAGAACTTTCCCAAGGATGTAAAACCAGGGGAACGCATTCTTTTGGATGACGGTAAACTGATATTCGAGGTGAAGTCCACCAACGGGCAAGACGAAGTAATAACCACCGTGATCCAAGGTGGACCATTAAAATCTAAAAAGGGGGTAAACCTACCCAATACCAATATTTCCCTTCCTGCCTTGACCAAAAAGGACATCAAGGATGCCATTTTTGCCTGTGGTCAAAAAGTGGATTGGATGGCCCTTTCCTTTGTGCGCCACAGCCAGGATCTTATCGACCTTCAGGAATTGATCAAGGAACATTCCGATCATAAAATTCCGATCGTGGCCAAGATCGAAAAGCCAGAGGCGGTTGAGAATATCGATCAAATTGTAACCTATTGTGATGGTTTAATGGTGGCCCGTGGGGATTTGGGTGTTGAGGTGCCCGCACATGAGGTGCCTTTGATCCAAAAGAAACTGGTGCTACGCGCCAAAAAAGCAAGGATACCCGTTATCATTGCCACCCAAATGATGGAGACCATGATCACCAGTTTGACCCCGACCCGTGCCGAGGTGAACGACGTGGCCAACTCTGTTATGGATGGTGCCGATGCCGTGATGCTTTCCGGGGAAACATCCGTAGGAAACTATCCAGTTCAGGTAATCGAAAAAATGGCGAGCATCTGTATGAATGTGGAAGGATCCAGCTTGATCAAAGTTCCGCAGACTCCTCCAAGTATCAGAACCAAAAGGTATATCACCAAATCGGTGTGTTATCACGCCGCTTTGTTGGCGAACGATATTGAGGCGAAAGCGATTTCTACCTTGACGAACAGTGGATATACGGCCTTCCAAATTTCAGCTTGGAGACCTAGTGCCCATATTTTGGTGTTTACCTCCAACCGTAGGATTTTGACCCAATTGAACCTTTTGTGGGGTGTTAAGGCATTCTATTATGATAAGTTTGTGTCCACCGACCAAACCATTGAAGACGTTAACCAAATTGCCTGCAAACAAGGATTTTTGGATGTTGGGGATATGTTGGTAAGCCTTGCCGCCATGCCAATTAAGGATAAAGGTATGGTGAACACCCTGCGTGTAACCGAAATAGAAAGCTGTAGTTTTTAAATAATTTCTTCAGGATATAAGATAAGACCCCTTGTTGCAAGCTGTACCAAGGGGTTTCTTTTGTGGCGCTTATTTATGCTGTAAGTTTCTGTTTTGGAAGTAGACTGATTTCACGTTGGCATCTAGCTACACATAAATCAACCTGAAAATCATGAAATACGAATACAACGATCCTAGATTAGAGGCACTATTGGGACTAACGAGTGATTTCAAAAAAGATGAGTATCGATTTTCAGATATCTCTAAAACCATCAAGTTTTTGTGGAACCGTAACTGTGATCCTGTAATATTATTGGTGGATGGGATGTTGGTGAAACTGTTACCCAACCAGTTGATGACCGTCACCAATTTGCAGCATGTATCCCTTGAAAATGCCGAACTGCCATTGGCGGCCATTCTTTTCAACAGAGAGTTTTACTGCATATTCGACCATGATAGCGAAGTGTCTTGCAACGGTATTTTGTTCTTTGGCACCCAAGACCTTCCCATCGTTACTATTTCCAAAGATCAATTGAACAAGTACAATTTATTGTACGAGATGTTTGTGGAAGAGTTTTCCACCCCGGATAATATTCAAGGGGACATGCTCCAAATGCTCTTAAAACGGATGATTATCTTGAGCACCCGATTGGCAAAGGAACAATTGATCGTACAAACGCTGGATAATGATCAAATCGACATCATCAGAAAGTTCAATTACTTGGTAGACCTGCATTACAAGACCAAGAGAAGGGTGAGCGATTATGCCGAAATGTTGTTCAAATCCCCCAAAACACTTTCCAACCTATTTTCCATATACAACCAAAGGTCGCCCCAACAGATCATTCTAGATCGGATTGCCTTGGAATCCAAACGACTCATCAATTATACCGACAAACAGAACCAGGAAATTGCCTTCGACCTCGGGTTTAATGATGCTGCCCACTTCAGCAGGTTTTTCAAGAAAATGACCCAAATGACACCCTCGGAATATCGCGAAAGCCTTGTTTTGGTTGCCTAAGGGAAAGTTGAACAAGCCAACGGGAAATCCCTCCTAACCCTAACCCCCTTTATCGCCGCATCTTTGCCTTGTAATTTAAAAACAGGTAAAAGATGAAAGCAATCGATAAACCCATTTTCAACCTTATCGAAATTTTTAGAAGCTCGCCCAAGCAACAGCAACCGTTGGTCGCAGTAGAGCATTGTGAGCAAAAGTTCCATCACGATTTTTATTGTGATGCCGAGAAACCCTTCATTCAGAATTATTAATCCATTATAACATTAAATTCATATATCATGAGCACAATCAATGTACCTAAAAGAGAAGAAGTAAGCGCCACCAATCAGGCCATTTTTGACAACCTGCAAAAAGCGTTGGGCTTTGTTCCCAACCTGTATGCCACCTTTGCCCATTCTGAAAATGCACTCGGCAATTACCTAACCTTTGCCAATGCCAAAACATCTTTGAAGGCCAAGGAAAAAGAAGTGGTGAACTTGGCGGTGAGCCAAGTGAACAATTGTGAATATTGTTTGGCCGCCCATACCGCCATTGGTAAAATGAACGGGTATACCGAAAGACAGATTTTGGAATTGAGGGCCGGTAAAGCTTCTTTTGATACCAAATTGGATGCTTTGGCAAAATTGGCCAAGAGTATTACCGAAAATCAAGGAAAAGCCGATGCCGGTGTTTTGGAAAATTTCTTCAACGCAGGATGGACCAAGGAAAATTTGATCGATACCATTGTTCTGGTAGGTGACAAGACCATCTCCAACTACATCAACAATACGGTGGGGACACCTATTGATTTTCCTGAGGTTCAGCCTTTGGAAGCTGTAGAAGTCTAAAACTTCAATACCTTCAGAATAGAAAAAGCCCTTTCATTTTTATGGAAGGGTTTTTTATTCCAGTTCCAGTTCGGAAAAGAAAGTTGGGGCAATACTTTTGTCCATGTAGATGGGCCAATCATTTTTGAACAAATGGCTTTCGGTCACTGCACTTTCATAGAGGAGATACAATCCTCCGGACATTTTTTCCGTTTGTGCCCGTGACAGGTTGGATATATTACTGCCTACAACCTCACCCAAATATAGGAGCAGTTCTTTTTTCTGTTTTTGGATGACCTCCAAAATTTTCTTTTGGTTGGGTGAAAGCTCACCCAAGGTTTTGAGTGCCCAACAACCTTGAAAATTCTCATCACGGTACATGTCCTGTAAAAAATCGAAGATGGCCAACAACTGGTTTTTTCCGGCTTTGCTTCGCGCCACATACTTTTTTAGGGACTCCATGAACGCGTGGTGCCGTTGTTCCAGATAAGCGATGCAAATATCCTCTTTGGATTTAAAATGTCCATAAAGGGTGGCCTTGGCTATGCCACATTTATCTATAATTTCGTTGATGCCCGTAGAGTTGTACCCTTGGGCATAGAAAAGATTACCGGCGGTGGTTATGATATGTTGGTGCAATTCAGGACGTTGCATATATACAAAGAAAATAAGAAAATACGGGTCGGACAACTAAACCTAGGTCCAAACATGAAAATTGGATTTGGAGCTATTGGAAACAAAGACAAATCTAATTTTTCATCCTTCCATAAGTAGTTAATATAGTGATAATTGTAAACAATTTCTTATCTTGTCCAGAGCAATTTATCAATCAAATAATTAAAAATAGTCAAATGAAAAAACTACTCTCGGCCTTGATTTTGGGCCTTCTTTGCTTTTCCATGAACTATGGACAAGGGTTTCAATTTTCCGCGGATGACATAGACATCGCGTATAAAAAATACACGCTAAAAAACGGACTTACCTTGTTGGTCTACGAAGACCACAAAGCACCTATTGCTGCCGTGAATGTTTGGTACCATGTGGGATCCAAAAATGAAAAACCTGGTAAAAGTGGTTTTGCCCATTTGTTCGAGCATTTGATGTTCAACGGAAGTGAAAACTACAATACGGATTATTTCCAAGCCTTGGAAAGTATAGGAGGAACCGATTTGAACGGAACCACCAATAGTGATCGTACCAACTATTTTCAAAATGTTCCGGTCTCTGCATTGGACCAAGTGTTGTTCTTGGAATCGGACCGCATGGGGCACCTATTGGGCGCCATTGACCAAGCAAGATTGGATGAACAACGGGGTGTGGTTCAAAACGAGAAAAGACAAGGGGAAAACCAACCGTATGGCAAGCAATGGGATTATCTGACCAAAGCGATGTATCCCAAAGGTCACCCATATTCCTGGACGGTGATCGGGGAAATGGAAGATCTGAATGCCGCTTCTTTAGAAGATGTGCAGGATTGGTTCAAAACGTATTATGGACCTGCCAATGCCGTAGTTGCTGTAGCTGGCGATGTGAATGCAGAGGAAATCCTTCAAAAAGTGACCGCTTACTTTGGAGATATTCCCTCTGGTCCCACCTTGGAAAGGCAAGAGGTGAACATTCCCAATAAAGTGTACGATTCGCGTCAGGTATATGAGGACAGGGTTCCGGAGACAAGGGTTTTGTTTGCTTGGAACTCTCCCCAATTTGGTTCCAAGGAGGATCTTTATTTCGATTTGATCTCTTCTATTTTAACCAGTGGCAAGAATTCAAGGTTGTACCAAAAGTTCATTTACAAAGACCAATCGGCCAGTGCCGCAGTCTCCTTTCAATCTTCCAGTGAAATTGCCAGTGAGTTCATTACGTGGTTGAACGTTAAACCAGGGCAGGATGCCGAAAAATTGGAACAAGAACTATGGGAGGAAATCGACAAGTTCATCAAGGAAGGTCCAACCGAAGAGGAATTGAAACGAGTGAAAGCCAGTTATTTTGCCAACTTCATCAAAGGATTGGAGCGAATTGGTGGTTTCGGTGGTGTTTCCGATATCCTGGCATCCAATGAAACGTACCACGGTGATGCATCGTATTACAAAACCCAATTGAAATATATTGAGAATGCCACTGCAGAAGATCTTAAGAAAACGGCAGCCAAATGGTTGACCAAGGGCAAGCATGTGCTAATTTGTAATCCATTTCCAGAATACGAAGTGGTTCCATCAACGGTGGACCGGAGCAAGTTACCTGCCCTTGCGGAACAAAAAAGCTCCAAATTCCCTGATTTGCAGCGTACCCAATTGTCCAACGGGCTCAATGTAGTGTTGGCACAGCGTAAAGGGGTTCCCACGGTGGTCATCAATTTGGTGACCGATGCGGGTTATAAAACCGATTATCTGTCTACTCCCGGTACCGCAAAATTGGCCATGAACCTCATGGACGAAGGTACTAAGGATAAAACTTCTTTGGAGATCAATGCGCAACTCCAATTGTTGGGAGCTTCCTTGAGCACTTTTTCCAGTCAAGATGAATCCAATGTCTATATGACTACGTTAAAACCCAGTTTAGATGCTAGTTTGGATTTGTTCTTGGATGTGGTGCTGAACCCTGTTTTCCCAGAAAAGGAATTTGAACGTTTGCAAAGCGAACAAATCAATGATATAAAAAAGGAAAAATCCCAACCGATTACTATGGCCTTGCGCGCCATGAACAAATTTATGTACGGAGAAAACCATCCGTATAGCAGCCCATATACGGGTACAGGTTATGAGGATGGAGTGGCCAAATTGACTCGGGCCGACATGTTGGAATTTTACAATACTTGGTTCAAACCCAACAACTCTACCATCATTGTTACCGGTGATGTGGAAATGAGCGAACTAAAATCCAAATTGGAAAAAACATTGGGTAAATGGAAGAAAGGCGATGTACCCAAAATTGTGTTCAATCAACCCCAAACCAATACCAAGAATACGCTGTACCTCATGAACAGGCCAGAGTCCCAGCAATCTGTTATCTTGGCTGGACATCTGACCGAAAAATATGGGGACGTTTCCGAAGTGGCCTTGGAACAAATGGTCAATATCCTTGGGGGCGATTTTACTTCCCGTATCAATATGAATTTACGGGAAGACAAACATTGGTCCTATGGGGCAAGCGGTTTTGTTATGGGTTCCAAGGAAGTGCGTCCGTTCATCGTGTACGCTCCGGTACAGACCGATAAAACAGCGGAGTCCGTTACCGAGATACGCAAGGAAATTTCCGAATTTACTTCCACCCGACCTGCCACGAAGGAGGAATTGGAAAAAGTGAAGACCAACCAAGTATTGAAACTTCCCGGACAATGGGAAACCAACAGTTCCGTGAACAGTTCGGTAAGGAATTTGATCAGATACAATCTACCAGACGACTACTATCAAAAATATGACCAGAACGTTAGGACACTTTCTGTGGATGACATCAGAAAAGTGAGCAACCAAGTGGTGAAACCCGAAAAAATGAACTGGTTTATGGTGGGCGATAGGGCCGAGATCATTTCAAAATTGGATGAGCTTGGTTTTGACAGCATCATAGAAATTGATGCCGATGGCAACCTCCTGAAACCTGCGGTAGAGCCGATAAAATCGGACATCAAAAACTAATAGATCAACCTCCCTTTGGGAGGTTTTTCTTTTTTAGTGGATTAGAAATCGAACTTCAATTGCACCAAAACCGATTCCTTTTTGGGAGGTTCGTCTTCTTTCTCGGTGTTGAGGTTCGCCAATGAAATGCCCAACAACCGCACCGATTCTTCCAAGGGGGATTGGTACAGCAGTTCCTTGGCCGTTTCCAATATGAGGTCCTTGCTCGAAATATAATAGGGCAGCGTTTTGCTTCGCGTCTGCAAGGTAAAATCGCTGTACTTGATTTTTAAGGTGATGGTCTTGCCCGCAATTTTGGATTTCTTCAAGCGGCGTTCCAGTTCGTCGGCAATGTGATTCAATTTTTCCAACATAAAGATTTCACTGCTCAGGTTTTCAAAAAAGGTGCGTTCGGCCCCTACCGATTTTGGGATGCGATGCGGTTTAACCGCACTTAAATGGATGCCGCGGACCACATGGTAATAGTACTTGCCACTCTTGCCAAAATGTTCATCCAGGAATTCCAGGGATTTCTGTTTTAGGTCTTTCCCCGTGAAGATGCCCAACCGGTACATTTTGTCCGCGGTCACTTTTCCCACTCCATAAAATTTCCGGATGTCCAGATCTTCCAAAAATTGGATGACTTCTTCGGGGTTCACGGTTTTCTGGCCATTGGGTTTGTTGTAATCACTGGCCACCTTGGCAATGAACTTGTTGATGGAGATACCCGCAGATGCCGTCAATCCGGTCTTTTCCAAAATTTTTTGACGGATTTCCTTGGCAATCAACGTGGCGGACGGATTTCCCTTTTTGTTCTCCGTTACGTCCAAATAGGCTTCATCCAACGAAAGGGGTTCCACCAAATCCGTGTATTCATAAAATATGCTTCGGATTTGGAGGGAGATTTCTTTATACCGATCAAAACGGGGTTTTACAAAGATAAGCTGTGGGCAATTCCGTTGGGCCTGCATGCCAGACATGGCACTGCGCACCCCAAATTTTCGGGCCTCGTAACTGGCAGCGGAAACCACCCCACGTTTGGATCCCCCACCCACGGCAATGGGTTTCCCTTTTAATTCGGGATTGTCGTGTTGCTCCACGGAGGCGTAAAAGGCATCCATGTCCACGTGAATGATTTTTCTTAAGGGAAAATCGAAGTCCATACTCAAATTTAGGGTATATTTAGTTTGATGGAACATTTGGAAATAGAGCGAAAATTCTTGGTCACCTCAGATGCCTATCGGCAAGAGGCCACTTCCCAAACCCGGATTGCACAAGGATATTTGAATACCGACCCTGACCGAACGGTACGGGTCAGGATTATGGGCGACAGGGGTTTTTTGACCATAAAAGGAGGCCCCAATGATTCCGGAACCACCCGTTTTGAATGGGAAATTGAGATTGGAACGGCCGAAGCCACCAATTTGATCGATCTCTGTAACACCGGTATTTTGGAAAAAAATCGGTTTGAAGTTCCCTTTGGCAACCACTTTTTTGAGGTGGATGAGTTTTTGGGCGAAAACAAGGGGCTGGTTATAGCGGAAGTGGAGCTCAACCACGAAGACGAAAAATTTGAAAAGCCCGAATGGCTGGGTGAGGAGGTCACCGGACAGAAACAATACTACAACTCCCAACTGAGCAAAAACCCTTTTTCAACATGGTAGCCCAACCTGATACAAAAAGAAGAGTCATCAATATTTTAATATTGGTGTCCGCATGTTTGGCCATTTACTTTGGGCAGTTTGATGACAAAACCCTTTTTATGTTCCTGAAGCCGTTGACGACGATCTTGGTAATTGCATTGCTGTTATTCGCCCCAAAAAAGCATAATGCCAGATTGGGCAATACGGTCACCATTGCCTTGGTGTTCTGTTTGCTGGGAGATATTCTGTTGCTTTTTGAAACCTACTTTTTATTTGGTCTCGTGGCATTCCTGATTGCCCATATTCTGTTCTCTGTGGCCTTTATCCAATACAAGGGGTTTTACAAAAGCTGGATTTCCTTTTTGATCCTGTTTGGCATTGCCGGGATATTGTTCTTTTGGTTGAAACCCGGTTTGGGTGATTTGCTGCTGCCCGTTTCCATTTATATATTGATCATCACGTTTATGGCGTGGCAAGGGGTGGGTTTGTACCTACGGGAAAGGAACAATGCCCATGCTTGGATGGCCATGGCCGTATTGTGCTTTATGTTGTCGGACACGTTGTTGGCGATTGCCAAATTCAAGACCCCGTTTTATCTTTCAGGTCCATTGATCTTGGCTACGTATTGGATGAGTATTGCACTTATCGCCAATGCAACGTATAGCATTACCAAAGGGGATGGAGGGACGGTTTTGAAATGAAATAATCCATAATGATGAGAGAAAATGAAAAGTTCAAATCCTATTATCAAATAACATAATACATGCTTCAAGACCAAATTACAATTAAAAACCGCCATGAAAAGTTTATTAAATCTGTGTGTGCAACAGAAATGGTTTATGGACTGAAGAATAAGAATGGGTTTGCAACTTCCAGTTCTGTACACTATGAAGACGAGAATGGGGATCCAGTTGGAATTATTTGCTTTTGGTCAGAAAGTACAAGAGCTAAATCTTGTATCACAGAGGGATGGAAAAAATATCAAGTAACAGAAATACCATTGACCGTATTTATGGAAAATTGGTGTGTTGGTATGGGAAATGATGGACTTTTAATTGGGACTCAATTTGATCAGAATATGTTTGGATTTGAGGCTGAGCCATATGAATTAATTCTGGACTTAGTGAATGAATTAAAATTTCAAGATAAGGATTTGGATTTTAAGAAATTCAACGGTATTCTGGATTTGGAAATGCGGGTAAGAGCGATATTTGAGTAATCCTCCGCTTCTACTAGTTTGTGATTAGTAGAACAATTTCAGAGCGTTCCCCATGTGAGGTCTTGCGGGAGACGGTCAGTTATTTTTTCCAAGCGTCCATTCCATAGTTTATATTTCCTCGTATATCTGCTTCACCTACTTGCTCTCCAAGGCCTAAAAAATCATTGAACAGGGCCATGTTTATAGAGCAATTTTCTTTGTCCAGATGGAATATTTCAAGACCGTTAATAACGGATTGCCCGACGGCAAATGGCACCAATCGATAATCTTTGAATTCTTCAGTTATTTTAAATTCAATGCTTTCAAAATATGCTTTGTATTCATCGATAGGAGAAACCACTATTTCTTTCAAGTTTTGAATTTGGTACGGAACGGATAGGTCGTCATAACTCAATACCGTTTTGTTTAGACCATAAATTTGGTAGTACTTGCCCAAAAGGCTGACGGCAAAATGGAGTTCTTTATAAACACCTCTATTGCTGCCTATTTTTTGGAAATCCAATATTAAAAACGCGCTATAACTTGGTACTAGGCCAAAAGTTGTACCAGTAACTTCTTTCCCTAATTCAGAACCAATTCTTTTAATATATGAAGTCCAATTGCGTTGATACGTCTTTTTATCAGCGATACTTTCCAGTAGAATTTTTTCCAATTCCAGAATACCGGGGTATTGACGGTAAATGTCTAAATCCTGGTTTTTCTTAATTCCGATGGGGTAATATTTTTTGATGGAATTATATAGAGGCCAAAAATCATATTCTTTGGAATTGAATGAAAAACTTTTACCCATGGCCTTCATCTTAACAAATCATTCCTCCCTCAAAGAGATCAACTCCCCTTCGCTGCTGATAAATATGCGTAACTCTTCGTCCTTTTCAAGTTCAATGTTATACCCCGTACCGTCAGCATTTTCTACAAATTCAATTTCATCAATGCGGTAATCCTTGAATTTTTCATTCAATAGGTTCCAAACTTTTTCCGGTAGGTCTTTTTCCTCGATTTCATGTTCCGTTCTCACCCAGGTACCATTCTCCGTAAAAACAGCAGCATATTCTTCCCCGTTCATCTCAAATTCGGCCTCCCATTCGTTGGCGGATTCTTTCATCCAACCGGCGCTGGCTATATCGGGGAATTTTTTGGCAAATCCATTTCTGGCACCTTCAGGCGCATTGGTATACAGGTAATACACATATAGGCCCACTCCAATGATGATGATAGCTGCGGCTCCGATGAAATATTTTTTGGTGTTCATTATTGATGGTTTATTTCTTGGTCTGATTTTAATCCAGTTTTTTGTCGAGGGCCAAAATGGTGTTCAAGAGTACATTGGCTCCGTTCGCCATGTCTTCCGCCGAAGTGAACTCTTTCGGCGAATGGCTGATGCCCCCTTTGCTGGGCACAAAGACCATCCCAACAGGTGCGAATCTGGAAATATCCTGGGAATCATGCCCCGCTCCACTAGGCATATATTGATAGGTCAACCCAAGGGCCTTGGCAGAGCTTTCTATTTCTTTTTGGATGGAAGGGTCGGTCAATGCGGGTTCCGATGTGGTATCCAAAGGCAAGAATTCCACTTCAACATGGGAAGCTTCGGCGATTTCGGCTGTTTTTGTCTTGATGGCCTGATACACTTTTTCAATCACTGCTGAAGACAGATCCCGGATTTCCAGACTGGCCACTACTTTTCCTGGAATCACATTGGGCGCTCCTGGTTCGGCCTTTATTCGGCCTACGGTGCCCACTTGGGCACCCTCAAAACTATTGGTGATTTCGTTCACGGCCACGATGAATTTAGCGGCCGCCAACAGGGCATCCTGTCTGGCATTCATGGGTGTGGTACCGGCATGGTTGGCGAAGCCCGTAAAGACCACATCCCACCATTTAAGACCCACAATGCCTTCCACAACACCGATATCTAGATTTGCTTTTTCCAGTTTTCCGCCCTGCTCAATATGAAGTTCCAAAAAGGCGGCCAAGCTGCCCGGTTTACGAATAGCGTCTTTAATTTTTGTGGTATCCCCACCAATTCTCATAATGCCCTCACCTATGGAATACCCAGTGGCATTGACCACAGGAAAAGCTGCTTTGGTCAAATTTCCGGCCATGGCACGACTGCCCATCACCCCACCTTCTTCATTGGGGAAAATGATGACCTCCAACGGATGTTTGGTCTTAATGTTGTTTTCCATCAAGGTCTCGATAACCTCCAAAGCGGCCATGGAACCCACACAGCCATCATAATTACCACCCTGGGGTACCCGGTCAATGTGTGATCCAAAGGCAATAGGCTTTTTGGAGGGGTCCTTCCCTGGTTTTTTTCCGATGATGTTGCCTGCGGCATCTATGGTGACATCCATCCCAAAACCCTTAAGGGTTTCTACCACCCAGTTTCGGGCCTCAATATCAGCATCGCTAAAAGCAACACGCTCCGTTTCACCGTTTTCCTGAAGTCCAAATTTGGCCAAATCGAAGATGCGTTTTTCCAATCGGGCTTGATCCACTTTAGGGCTCTTTTTTTGTGCAGATAAGACTCCAATGATAAAAAAACAAATGAGGAAGATGGAACGTGTAGACATGATACCTATATTTTTAGAAAGGTAACAATTTACAAGGAACTTACCGTAATCAGGCGTTCTCGGTAGCTGGGGATTTCAGTTTAAACCCCAAGCCTTTCAATCCCGACCATTTTTTGTTCAATCCACTAAATAAAGGAACGGCAAATCCGATTCCCAAGAAAATAATTGAAATCAAGAAGATGTTGTAGCTATGCACAAAGAAGGTACCACTGTTCAGCACACCTAAAATTAAAATAGTAGACAAAGGGAAGGACAGCGCCAAAATGGCTACCCCGTAATCACTACTGAAGGTTTTTTTCTTTTCTAAGCTATCCGCTTCCATACCATCCACAGCAGCAAGGTGGGCATAGGGCCAAAAACTACAGGCACTCAATCCAAAGGCTAGGATAAGTAAAATTTCATTTTGTGCACTTATTCCAGCAATAGAAACAAAGATTCCGGAAATTAAAAGCACCAAACCCGCACGGGTGCAAAGCAGTGAAAATATCTGAAAGAACTGTTTTCTTTTAATCTTCACCGCCAAACCGATAAAGAGCAATACCAAGGGAGTCATGATCATGCTCAATTTTTCAAGCGTTTCGCTCAAAAAGAAGGGCAGGGAATGCATGGTAAAACCGAAACCTAAAAGCACTAGGGCAACTGCGATAAAAATATTCACAGGTTCGGATACCATAGCCTTGATGAGAGGTCTAATCTTGGCCCCGCCATTCTTGGGCTTATCGAACTGTAGTCCGTAATGCCAGTTCATGGCAACCAGGTACAGAAAAAACAGCACAAAAACCTTGTTTCCCAAATCGGACATGGCCGCTTTGGCCAAATAATCTTCTCCTAAAAACTCAAGAATAAAGGGAAAAGAAGATAATCCGGGGGCCAATGAGGGAATCAACAGTTTGGCGGTACGGAATTCCGGGGTTCCCTTGCCGATACCCACAAGAGGCAAAATAAAGGGTACGGCCAGGAACAAAAGTAGGTTAAGCCCAAGGGCCAACACAGGCAATATTAATAGATGTAATTCCACCTTAATGCCCAACAACGCAATAAAAATGGTTGCGGGCAAAGCAAGGTTCAGAATTATCTTTTTGATTCCCGTAATCTCCTCCTTGTTTTTGAATTTTGCCTTGAGCAAGATTCCAATGAAGATAAAAAACAGGAATACAATGGTCTTTTGAAATCCAGTATCCACTATACCAATACTTTATTGATGGCAGCGGTAAACATTTTCATTTCTTCCATGGTTCCCATACTTACCCTACACCAATTTTTACCCATAAACTGGAAGGCACGTACACCTACATTCAATTCGGTCATTTTGTTCAAGAATTCTTTTCCTTCCATCTCAATGGGGAAAATCATGAAACTGGTATAGGAAGGAACATATTCGAATCCTTTTTCAGTCAAACTCTTGGCCACGTAATCTCTACATTCGGCATTCAATGTCCTTGATTTCTCAATGAATTCGGCATCGTCCATAGCGGCCATGGCAGCATGTACAGAAGGAAGGGAAATACCCATACCTCCTCGGGTAATATTTTGCAAACGGTTCAGTGTAGCTTCTTGGGCCACAATGTAACCAACCCTTAAGCCGGCCATGCCGTGAATTTTGGAGAATGTTCTGGCGATGATCACATCCTTACCTTCGTTTACCAAGGAAACCATGCTCTTTTTGGCTCCTTCATCCAAGAACCACAAATAGGCCTCATCTACAAACACAGGTACTTTTTCAGAAACCCTGGAGCAGAAATCCACCAACTCCTGATGGTCGGTCATGGTTCCCGTTGGGTTGTTCGGGTTACAGATGTAGACCAGTTTGGTGTCTGCATCAATGGCCTCTTCCATGGCCTTAAGATCGTGTGACCAATCCGCTTTTAGTGGAACCGGTTTCCACTTGGCGCCAACAGATTCAGCAACTTGTATAAGGGACATATAGGCTGGATCGGCAGAAACCACATTTCCTCCGTTCATGAAAAATACCATAGCGGTCTTTTCCAAAAGGTCGGAAGACCCTGGGCCCATCATGATGTTTTTGCTTTCTACGCCTTCAAACTTGGCGATTTTATCCACCAATTGGAACAACTCTTTCCAGGCATACCTGTTACCACCTGCAGCCGTATTTTTGAAGGCCTCCAATGCCATGGGCGATGGACCGTAAGGATTTTCGTTGGCATTCAACTTGGCAGTAACTGGTGCCAATGGTACTGGAATGTCCGGTAAAAATTCTTTGAAAAATTGACTATATACTGCATTTCCCTTGGCATCCAATGTTAGGGGAGTCATAGGGGTTTCGGCAATTCCAAAATATGGAAGGGCCATTGCTCCACCTGCGGTGAGCATACTTTTTCTAATCCAGTCTCTGCGGTTGATGTTGGTTGTTCCCATTGTTTTTTGAGTTTTTAGCAAGAATTTAAAGTTAGGCGATCAAAATGCCAATTGCAATGCTAAAAAGATAAAAATCAATGCTTTAAAATGGAATTATCCTAAAATAATCGTTGTCAAATTTCGAAATTGGCATCGTTTTGGGCAAAATGATGATTATTTTTCCAAGGGCGATGTAGAAAGGTATTCCAACGTAAGAATTCCCCTTAGGTTATTGATGATGATGTGTTCCAATAATTCTTGGATGCTGTATTCTTCAAAAAGGGTGGGACTGGAGTAAACCATATCTTCCATTCTGGAAAGGAATAGCATGCAAACCAGCTCTATCTTGACCTCATTTCGCACCTGCCCCAAGTTTTGTGCCTTTTTTAACAGCGGGCAGACCAAATCCCAAACGATATCCTTTTTAAAACCGGAATAACGTTTAAAAGCTTCGGGATAATACTTGGACAGACCATATAAAAAGGAAGGGTTGATTTCCTGCAAGGTCATCAACCCTAGTTTGTAAATGTAGATTACGGTGGTCAGTGGCTCATTCTCATTTGGATTTTGATCCATATAACGATCAAGATTGATCCTTAATTTGTTCAAAAGGAAACCAAGACTTTCTGAAACCAATTCTTCCTTACTACCGAAATACCGATACAATGTTTTTTTAGAAATACCCAGATCATGGGCCAATTCGTCCATAGAAAACCGCTTGCTGCCAAACTTGGTAAAATTCTCAATGGCATAGGCCAATATGTCCTTTTTGTTCTCTAGCATGTACAGTTTATTTCCATCCGCCACCAAGTGCCCGGTAGAGTTCCACAATAGCGCTCAATTGACCGTATTGGGAATCCACATAACTGAGTTCCGAGCTTAATGCATTTTGCCTTGCCGTAAGCACCTCCAAATAGTTGGCCAAACCGTTGTTCAACAATTCTTCGGAATAGTCCTCTGCGGTGGAATAGGCTTCAAGTTCCTTGGAACGGGCCATCAATTTTTCGGTCTCGGCGCCATAGGTGTACAGCGCATCAGAAACCTCACGCCCAGCCGTCAACAATGTTTTTTTGTATGAAAGCAAAGCCCGTTCCTGCTGCGCCTTGGCCACCTCCATTTGGGTACGCAATCGTCTTCCATTGAAAATGGGCTCGGTCAAAGAGCCGATCAATTGGGAAAACAAGGAACTGGCATCCAACCAATTTTCAAATTCCAAGCTTTGGAAACCTCCATTTGCGGTCAATTTTAAAGAAGGGTACATACTGCTCTTGGCCACATTGGTCAGCTCAAATGCATTGATGAGTCCGTATTCAGCCTGCATAACATCAGGCCTATTGGTCAACAACAAATAGGGCACCCCAATCTTCAACTCGGTATCGATGGATTGATCGTCCAATTTACCTCTCGGCACTTCATGTGCAGGTTCCCCCAACAAAATGCAGAAAGCATTTTCCAAAAGTTTGATGTTATTCTTCAAATTGATCAAAATGATTTCGGTGGTGTGCACCTGGGCTTCGGTTTGTTTTACCGCTACTTCGGTCACTAGTCCGGCATCTTTTAAGGCTTGGGTAGTTTCCAAACTGCTTTTTCTGGCATCGAGGGTCTTCTCGGCAATTTCACGCTGCTTGTCCAATGCCATCAATTGATAGTAGGTATTGGCGATTCCTGATACCAAATCGGTCTTTACCGCTTGATGGGCAGAAACACTTTGAAGGTAAGAGGAACCATAGGCCCTTTTGTTGCTTCGGATTTTACCCCAAACATCGGCTTCCCAAGACAAGGACCCTGAAAGTTCATATTGTTCCAAAGCACTTGTAAAAAAGCTACCGAACTGGCTATTGCCCGAGTTTTTGGTTCGGGTAAAGCTGGCGGTTCCGGAAAGGGTGGGGAAGTATCCAGCTTTTCCTTGCTTTAAATAAGCTTCGGCAGCCACTACATTTTGGAGGGCGATGCGGATATCTAAATTGTTCTCCAATCCTTGGGTAATGTAGGACTTCAGTTGTTCATCATTAAAAAAGTCTTTCCATGACACATCGGCTATGGAAATACTGTCTTGCGGTAATTGGTCCGTTCTGTACAAGCTTTCCGTCTCCAATTCTGGCCGCGAATAATTTTTGGCCACAAAGCAGGATTGCAGCAACAGGGGAACCGTTACCAACAAGATTAGTTTATATGTGGATTGTATTTTCATGATTCTTTGGCGTTGTTGTTAAGCAATGGTTTGTTCGGTTGGTTCCGGTTTTCCAGAAATGCGTTCTTGAAGCGCCTGGAATACCACAAAAAGGACGGGTACCACAAATACCCCCAAAATGGTCCCCACGAGCATTCCTCCAACAGCACTAAGACCGATGGATTGGTTCCCGATGGCCCCGATTCCGGATGAAAGTGCCAATGGCAATAGACCAAATATGAAGGCAAAGGAAGTCATCAAAATAGGTCGTAACCTAGCTCTGGCACCATCTGCAGCAGCATCGAACAAGGATAGTCCCGCCCGTCGTCGTTGAAGGGCAAATTCCACGATCAGGATGGCGTTCTTAGCCAACAGAC
>JASBTS010000087.1 GCA_030148305.1 Allomuricauda sp.
CCAACCAAGCGGTGGTGCGGGTCAAAACCCGGGTAGACCAGGTTATGCCGTTGTTGCCCGATCTGGTGCAGCGGGAAGGGGTGATCATTACCCCGGTAATCCCCAGTATGTTAATGTACGTGAACCTTTACAGTAAAAAGGATAACACCGATGAGAAGTTCCTGTACAACTACGCATACACTAAAATTATCCCTGAAATCCAAAGGATCAATGGTATAGCCACGGCCCAAATTTTGGGTAGCCGTAAGTTCGCCATGCGGGTTTGGCTGAAACCTGACCGTATGCGTGCCTATAACATTTCTGCCGAAGAAGTGTTGGAGGCCATGGAAGAGCAAAGTATCATTGCCAGACCTGGTAGGATAGGGCAGAGTTCCGGTAAAAATGCCCAATCCCTTGAATACGTATTGGTATATCAGGATAGGTATAACGAACCTGAACAGTACAAGGAAATTATCATCAAGGCCAACGAGGACGGAGAGATCTTGAAATTGGGTGATGTGGCCAATGTAGAGCTCGGTAGTGAGTTCTTCGATATTTATTCCAACTTGGATGGAAAACCATCAGCATCCATTGTATTAAAACAAACGTTTGATAGTAACGGTAGCGATGTAATCAAGGACGTGAAGGCCAAATTAAAGGAATTGGAGCCCGATTTCCCTCCGGGAATAGATTACCAGATCAGTTATGACGTTTCCAACTTCTTGGATGCTTCCATTGAACAAGTTTTGCACACTCTTAGGGATGCTTTTATCCTAGTGGCTATTGTAGTGTTCCTCTTCTTGGGAGACTGGCGTTCTACACTCATCCCGATTATTGCCGTACCGGTTTCCTTGATCGGTGCCTTCTTTGTGATGCAATTGTTCGGCTTGTCCATTAACTTGATCACACTCTTTGCCTTGGTATTGGCCATCGGTATTGTGGTAGATAATGCAATTGTGGTGGTGGAAGCGGTGCACGTAAAGATGCATGAGGAAAACCTTACGCCTTACAAAGCTTCCTATGAAGTTTTGGGTGAAATTGGAGGTGCGATCATCGCCATTACCTTGGTAATGACCTCGGTTTTCATTCCTATTTCCTTCATGACTGGACCTGTTGGGGTTTTCTACCGACAGTTCTCCATCACCATGGCGGGATCTATTGTGATTTCGGCCATTGTTGCCCTTACCTTGACCCCGGTACTTTGTGCCATGATGTTGAAGAATACCCATGGCCAGGCTAGGAAAAAATCTCCAGTGAACCGCTTTATTGATTGGTTCAATGGCAAGTTTGAAAAACTTACGGGCAGATATGTAGGCGTCTTGAACAAGATTGTAAACCGAAGGGTAGTCACTTTTGGTATCCTCATCGCTTTCTGTGCGGGAATCTTCTTTACCAACCAGGTTTTACCTGCGGGATTCATCCCAAATGAGGATCAAGGTATGATCTATGCGATCATCCAAACCCCTCCGGGAGCTACTTTGGAGCGTACCAATGCCGTAGCACGGAAACTTCAGCAGATCTGTGAGGAAACCGAAGGTGTGGAATCCGTTTCTTCCTTGGCTGGTTATGAGATTATGACCGAGGGTAGGGGTTCCAATGCCGGTACTTGTTTGATCAACTTAAAACCATGGTCAGAAAGGGAACACACCGTTCACGAGATCATGGAAGAATTGGAGGAAGAAACCAAAGACCTGGGAGCGGTCATAGAATACTTTGAACCCCCCGCCGTTCCTGGGTTCGGTTCTTCCGGTGGTTTTGCCATGCGTTTGCTGGACAAGACCAACGGTACCGATTACCATGAGTTTGAAAAGGTGAACAACAACTTTATGGACGCCCTAAGGCAACGTAAGGAGTTGACAGGTCTGTTTACCTTCTACGCGGCAAATTATCCTCAGTATGAGCTGAAAATCAATAATAAGGCAGCTATGCAGAAGGGTGTTTCCATTGGAAAAGCAATGGAGAACCTGAACATATTGATCGGTAGTACCTATGAACAAGGTTTCATTCGTTTCGGTCGATTCTTCAAGGTGTATACCCAAGCAGCCCCAGAATACCGTGCACTTCCTTCCGATTTGGAGAAACTCTTTGTGAAGAACGAAGAGGGGGAAATGGTGCCGTATTCCGCTTTCATGACCATGGAAAAACGTTTGGGCCCTAATGAGATTACCCGTTATAACCTGTACAACTCCGCCGCTATTAACGGTTTGCCAGCCAAAGGCTACACTACTGGTGATGCCATTGCGGCCATCAAAGAGGTTGCAGCCAAAACGTTGCCAAGAGGTTATGACATTGCATGGGAAGGACTTTCTTTCGATGAAGCACAACGCGGAAACGAGTCACTATACATTTTCATAGTGGTATTGATCTTCGTGTATTTGGTATTGGCCGCCCAGTACGAAAGCTTCTTGCTTCCAATGGCGGTAATCCTTTCATTGCCTGTTGGGGTATTCGGTTCCTTCTTCCTGTTAAAGGTGATGGGATTGGCCAACGACGTGTATGCGCAGATCGGTGTGATCATGTTGGTGGGACTTCTGGGTAAAAACGCTGTACTGATCGTGGAATTCGCCGTGCAGAAACACCGGCAGGGAGCCACGATCCTGGAGGCGGCCATTGAAGGTTCCAAACAAAGGTTCCGACCTATTTTGATGACATCCTTTGCCTTTATCGCTGGTTTGATTCCATTGGTAGTAGCTTCTGGCGCAGGAGCCATCGGTAACCGTACCATTGGTGGTTCTGCCCTTGGAGGGATGCTTATCGGAACTATTTTCGGGGTGTTACTGATTCCTGGATTATACTTCTTCTTTGCCAAGTTGGCTGAAGGGAAAAGTCTTATCAAGGATGAGCATGACGAACCGATTTCCGAGGAATTGTTCAAGGATAATGATACGGAAAGTAGACTTCGTGCCCGTTTGCGTGAGGTGAACAAACTGTTGAAAAAAATGACCACAAGAAATGGAAATAAAAAGAAAAAAGGTGACGACGATGAAGAATAGTAAATCAATATTGATAGGCATTCTCGCAGTAGTGGCCCTATATTCTTGTGTGCCCACCCGCGAGATCCGGGATGAGAATACCTCGGTTCCCGAGCAATACCAAAATCAGTCTACGGATACCGTAAACTCTGGTTTGGTGCAGTGGAGGGACTTTTTTAAAGATCCGAACTTGATTGCATTGATCGATACGGCCTTGGTTAAAAATCAGGAATTGAACATCATGCTGCAACAAGTGGATATGTCCAAGAACATAATCCGGGCCAAGACCGGGGAATATTTGCCATTTGTAAATTTTCAGGCTGGTGCCGAAGTAGAAAAAGTAGGCGAGTATACCCGTAATGGTGCCGTGGAGAAGAATCTGGAGATCAAGGAAGGGGAAGAATTTCCTGAACCCTTGACCAATTATGGCCTGGGTGCCTTTGCCACGTGGGAGCTCGACGTTTGGAAAAAACTTCGCAATGAGAAAAAGGCGGCCGTCTATGAATACCTTTCCAGTATGGAAGGGAAGAACTTCATGATCACCAACTTGGTCGCGGAGATTGCAGATTCGTACTATGAACTGATGGCCTTGGACAACCAGTTGGCCATCATCGACCAAAACCTGGAAATTCAGCAGAATGCCCTTAAAATGGTAAAACTGCAGAAGCAAGCGGCACGTGCCACCGAATTGGCGGTGCAGCGTTTTCAGGCAGAGGTGCTGAAGAATCAAAGCCATAAGTACGAAATCCAGCAGGAAATCGTGGAGACCGAAAACAAGCTCAACTTCTTGATCGGTAGGTCGCCACAGCATATCAATCGGGCTTCGGACAACTTTATCGATACCGCAATTGACCATCTGTATGCTGGAATCCCTTCCCAACTGCTTCAAAACCGTCCTGATGTTCGTCAGGCTGAATTGGAATTGGCAGCAGCCAAATTGGATACCAAAGCTGCAAAAGCCAGTTTTTATCCCCAGTTTACCATTAAGGCAGGTTTGGGATTGGAAGCATTCGATACCAAATACTTGACAACCACACCTGAATCTGTTTTGTATTCGGTGATGGGGGATATGGTGGCACCTTTGATCAATAGGAATGCGATCAAGGCGCAATATCTGAATGCCACGGATAGACAGTTGCAAGCGGTTTACGAATATGAAAAGGCCATTTTGAACGCTTATATCGAAGTGGCCAATCAGTTGTCCAACATCGACAACCTGAAAAACAGCTACGAATTAAAAGAAGGTCAAGTGCAGGCCCTCACGGAATCCATTGAGTTGTCCACACGCCTTTTCCAATCCGCACGGGTGGAATATATAGAGGTGTTGTTGGCGCAGCGCGAAGCTTTAGAGTCCAAGATGGAGCTGGTGGAGACCAAAAAGGACCAGAT
>JASBTS010000107.1 GCA_030148305.1 Allomuricauda sp.
GTTGTACGCGGCGGTGTATATGTTGGTACCTGCTTTCTTTCTGGTCAATGTGTTCGTCAATAACCTCTACACGGAGATCAGTACCAACTTCTGGGGGAACCTCTTTGGTTTTGATTTTGGGAGTGAATTCTTTGCCTCCATTATTGAACTAGGGACCATTGGCTTTATCGTCTTGCTCAAATTTAAATTGTACCGAAGGGCCACAAGCTTTACCCTTAGATTGTTCACCGGTTAAATTGAAGTCTATGAAAACGCCTTTTAAAAATATAGTGCAGGTATTGCGATTGAACCGCTGGGTGGTCCTTTCCGTGGTCATCGTCTCGGGGTTGGTATGTTCGGCCTCCATTATTGTGGTAGCCAAAATACACCAGAATGGTTTGGACCATGCCTTTGTGGTCAATGGGGAAGGGGAGGTCATCCCGTTGCAATGGGTGGCCCAACGTCAACACTTGGAAGTAGAGGCACTGGCCCATTTGGAACAGTTCCATAGCTGGTTTTATGGGGTGGATGCCGGAAGTTTTGAAACCCGTATGGAAAAGGCCCTTTGGCTCGGAAACGCTTCCGTTGCCGAGGTCTACCAACAAAAGAAAGCAGATGGTTTCTATAATAGGTTGATGCAATATTCCCTCGTCCAAAAAGTGGAGCGTATCGAGTCCAAGATCAAGATGGAAGCAGGGATGATGGCATTTCAAACACGCATGGTATTACAGATCCACAGAGGTTCCGTAACCGATACCTATGAACTGGTCACTTCGGGCCATTTGTTACAGGTGGAACGGAACTTTCCGCACAATCCACATGGATTGTTGATCACTGATTTTTTTGAAAACTCACTTCGCAAACTGGAAGCCTATGAAAGCCCAAAAGAATAAAACTGTATTTGTCCTGGTAATGGTATGTGTGGTACTGTTCATCACCATCTATGGCATCATGACCTTTGGAAAGGAAAAGGAACCGGAACTGAATCCTGAACGGATCCCCATTCCCGATCTGGAAGAGAACCAAGTCGAGTACGATAGCAAACTAAGGGCCCTGGAAGCCCTTAAAAAGGAGCGGGAGGCAACGGCTCCCCAACTGTACCCGGACCATGTGGTGGATGATAAGGGGTACTTCAACCCTAATTATATGGAATATGAAAAGCACCGCATTATTGATAGTGTGTACCAATCCAAGAGTTTTGTCGAAAATACTTCCCAATTGCAAATTGAAGAGACGCCTATTTCAAAATATAGCGAACCTGAAAAGCAAAAAGAGAATATAAGGGAGTTAAAAAAGCCGCTGCCCTCACAAGAATTGGCGTTGAACCACCAACTGTTTTTTGCTTCCAAACCTGTAATGTCCAGATATATCGGAATAGGGGATGAGGTAAGATTGTTGGCCCATGTGGATGGGGAACAGACCCTCAGGGAAGGTCATCGGTTGGCCATGCGATTGGGAGAAAGTATTCAACTGGATGGGATAACCCTCTTGAGAGGTACCCGGGTCTATGGTTTTGTCAAGTTGAGGTCCAATCGGGTCATGGTTGAAATTGACCAAGTCGGAGATTATCATATGAAGCTTCAGGTCCATGACCTTCAGGATAGGCAGGCAGGCATTTATGTGGAGAACCACCTTAAAGGGGAAATTGTGCAGACCAGTATGGATGAGACCCTTGGTGAGGTGAACCTTCCCGGTTTGCCACTGTTCGGTGGTATCAAACGAATCTTTCAACAGGACCGTCGGGCCATTAAAGTGGAGGTGTCCGATCAATATCAAATCATTTTAAAACGGGAGTTATGAAAAGAAGTGGATGGGCACTGTGTGCCGTGGCAATGTTTTGCTTGAATCTTGTGTGGGGCCAAAGGAGCTTGGATACGATCTATGCCAATGCATCCAAGAATGTGGCCCTGTTCTTTCCAAGTCCCATACGGCAAGCCATTGTGGGTTGTGAAGATTTTGTCTTTTCCTATGATAGCGAAGAGGCGGGCTATTTTGGATTGTTACAGGGGGGGGAGGGAGTTGAAAGCAATCTCTTGGTGATCACTTCAGATGATCAGATATATGCTTTTGTTTTGAAATATGCCAAGGAGCTTTCCCAATTGAACCATTTTGTCCGGGAAAGGGACGGGATTGGGAAGATTGGACCTGCAAAGGAATTGCAGTTGAAAGAGGATTCCATGGTTGTTGGGACATCCCAGTATGATAGGTTCAGCAAGTTGTTGCTCGATAGGAAACCAAAGAATATGATGACCGAACGTAAAAAGGGCATCCGTCTTCGGTTGGAGGATATGGTCTATGAAGGGAGGGAGGTGTATCTGGTCTTTGGTATACGGAACCGATCGGGCATCGATTTTGAGGTGGACCGTCTGGAGGTCTTTCGGGTAAATGGAAGTGCAAAACGACGGGCCTCATATCAGGAAATCCCCTTAAAACCCATCCATGGGTATGGGGTTCCGAGCAGGGTCAAGAATGGGGATATGTTCCGGTTTGTCTATGTCCTCCCGAAGTTTGTGCTCGGCGATAAGGAACGTTTGAAGCTGGTCCTGGAAGAACTGCACGGGAGTAGACGCGTGGAGCTGGAGCAGTAGCTTTTTTGGAAGATGTTAAAAAGGGACCTAAAAGATGGCCAGGTCAGGGTGTATTGGGTGTAAGTATTTTGCAGTCAATGGATTGGTCTTCAGGTTCGAATCTGGGGGGGAGGTATCAGCTTGTCTCTTTTTCCTTAAAAGGCTTCCTGCTCCATGTTTATAGAAGTTTCTTTTCCGATTGAAATAGCAACTCCTACTAACATTGAACATTTCACAGGTCTCCTTGACCTTTCTATAATCTTTTGCGAACTCCCGTACCCTTAGTTTGAAGTTCCTCTAGTAATGCTCAATTTCCCTGGTCTTTTCCATATTGAAAGTGTCTCTTTACATGTTATCAAAATAGTACACTTTTAGTTGACGTAGTCACATATTTGATATATTTGGGCGATTGTCCCATTAATCACTGAACATGTTTCCAAATCACAAAAAATGTGTCCTTAATTTTTCCTGTCTACAGTATGTCTTTAATTTGAAAACCTTCAATTTGATTATTCTGTTTCTATTCATGGGACTATTATTGACCCATGCCCAGGAACAACATCGGCCAAAGGTAGCTTTGGTCCTTAGTGGAGGCGGAGCCAAAGGACTGGCACATATTCCCTTACTGCAAACTTTGGATTCCTTGGGAATCGTCCCCGATATGGTAATCGGCAATAGTATGGGCAGTATTGTTGGAGGACTTTATGCTATGGGTTATTCTGGCGATAGCATCGCACAGATCGCCCACTCTGCAGATTGGGACAAACTTATGGGAGGCACCATTTCGATGCGGAACGTAGGAGTGGAGGAGAAAAGTGAATTCAATCGTTATCTGGTCAATTTTGACCGGCAAAATGGTAAAATAAAAGTCAATCCCTATATACTTAACGATCATTATCTTAGGGTGTTTTTAACGGATTTGACCTATCCGGTAAGAAACATTACCGATTTTGATGAATTGCCCATTCCTTTTCGTGCAGTGGCCACGGATATTGTGAACGGGAAGGAGGTGATTTTGGATAATGGCAATCTCACTCAGGCATTGAGGTCGAGCATGTCCATTCCAGGTGTTTTCTATCCTGTTCCCTATCAGAATACCTTATTGGTGGATGGGGGGGTACTCAATAATTTTCCAGTGAACATAGCTAAGGATATGCATGCTGACATCATTATCGGTAGCGATGTTGGAGGGGGTATGGAACCTAGGGAGAGATTGAATGATATTACGACACTTCTTTTTCAAACTGGAATGTTACACAGTAATCTACGGAACCCGGAGAACAGGGTATTTTGCGACATCCTTTTGGACCACGTTCCAAATCTGACCTACTCAACCGGTGATTTTAATCATGGTGATGTCATTTACGAAGAGGGCAAGATTGCCACATTCTCCAATCTGGATACCCTATCTGCACTGGCCAAACGATTGCAACCGTTCCATCATGAAACGCCTCACCTGCCCCAAATGACGGACAGTGTCGTACTTGACACGGTTATATACAGACGGATAAGTAAAGCCAATATGTCCTTGGTAAGGGCCCGAACCGATCTAGTAGCTCATAAGAAATATGCCAAGAGGGATATCTTCGATCGGTTCGACCGCGCAATGGGGACCACCCTTTTCAGTCATATAACCTTTGATCCCTATAAGGAGAAAAAAATCTGGCCTTATCCTTAGTGGGTATGAGCGATCCAAGCATATTGTAAAAGGGGCGCTCCATTATGATAGCTACAATGGTGTGGGGATTATCATGAATCTTACAGGTCGGAATATCCTTGGGGAGGCTTCACGTTCTCTTATAAGCTTGGATATTGCCGAGGAGCCTCGATTTAGATTGCAGCACCAAAAGAACTTTGGAGGGGACAGAAATTGGTGGTGGCGTTCAGAGGCCTATGGCCATCTTACAGAAGAAAGCATCTTTATCGACGGACAGGATGTAGACGATTTTCATTATCGACATTTCATCTTCGACAACCAATTCAATCGAAACCTTACTCCTTTGCGAAGCTATCTCGGAATTGGCGTTAAATATCAAAATGATTATTTGACTCCTAAGGTGGATCCCAAAATTGATGATAATACCTATAGTCTGGAAAAGTCCGACTCCAACACCATCGAACTATCGGTACATTATGTATACAATAGCCTGAATACCCCATTTTATGCTACCTATGGTTCATATTTTAAGGGTAAATTGAGTCGTTCATTGTACAGCAGGGCCAATGTAGTATTTTACCAATCAGACCGCTCTGATTTTAAAGGGGAAACCAATCTCTATAATAAGCTGGAGATGCGTTTTGAAAAACGGTTGTTGCTTGATGATAAGGTAACTGTCATCCTGGGCCTATCTGGAGGTTTATTGTGGCAGGACAAGGATGAGGACAATACCATTTCTGCTAGTGATTATGGCATTAGCGCAGCGTATTTCCTTGGAGGCGTCCAAGAACAGCCCAGTCCAAGAAATTATGTCATGCCAGGTCTGAAGGGTGGGGAACTCATCGTGAATCAATTCATAAAGTTCAATACAGGGATCCAATACCGGCTCTTCAGTAAGAGCTATATCACACCCCACTTGAATCTGGCAATGGTAGGCTTTGATGGGGCGGATGCTTTTATCCGGAACATTTTTTCGACCAAGAACAATTGGGATGACCGACAGGAAACCAGTATGGTGGTGTCCTCGGGTATCACCTTTTCGAACAATTCCCTGTTGGGCCCTATAGATATTGATATATCCTGGATAAACAAGGTGGACAAACTTAGACTGTTTATAGGGGTAGGTTATCGTTTTAATCTTTCGGACTAAAGGCTCGTCGTAACGGGAATCCATCCCCAGATTCAATGTGATCCAACAACTTTCGACCCTTGGGCCTAGACCCTTATCTCAGGTCTATGGAGTTCCTCCAATTGTGAGTTATAGTGCATATTGGCAGCCATATCCTTGATGATGCGGGTACCGACCCACATACACCCAGTCATGGAGATAAAGGGCCTGTCCTTTTTTCCACGCCGTCTGTAGGATGGAGACCTTAGCTAGGAAGAGTGCCTGTTAATATCAGAGTGGACGGCCATATTGTCGCAGTTCCGGTGGACAAATACCTTTCGGGGTTGTGCCCTGATTATCTCATTGGCCGGAACATAGTTACGGAAGCAACCAATCGACAAAAATAGGAGTTGTTGACCCTTTTCCAGTTTTATAAAGAAATCGGGGTCGAAGGCCAATTTGGACACCACCCACTTTTTATTTTTTCTATCAGGTTTTTATAAAATACAGAGTTCATGTTATGTGCTTTTGTAGTGTTCAATGTCCCAATGTGAATACTTGGTGTCCAAATCTTGTTGCCCATGTTTTTGGAAGGCGGCGTATCTCCCAATACCCCGGATTTTGGCAGGGAGGCAGTCCTGATCGGTATAAAAGTAGGTGTCCTAAGGGAAGGACGGCCGTAGGTAACCAGGTTTTGTTTCAAGTGACCCCAGTTAAGGTAAGGTAGGACTTGATCTGTAAGCATTCCGTATGATAGACCTGGCTTTGGTCGTAGTTAGATC
>JASBTS010000116.1 GCA_030148305.1 Allomuricauda sp.
TTTGGTTAAAACATGGTCCTTCTTTTCCAAGAAAGACTTCAGGTATTTAGTTTTTAATCTTAAAAAGTAATTATTTCTGTATAGGCCTATCAGTATTTTAATTACACTTCAAATATAGAGAAATAGGTAGGCGACCTAAAAAACTATGTTGTGAGATGCTAAATTTTAGATGTTAACTCGTGCAATATACGTATTAAGAGTGGGGAGTCGTATCTTTGAGACCCTAATTTTAACAGATGACGGACATTACCAACGTTGATCCCAAGCATAATATCATCATAAAAGGTGCCAAGTTGCACAATCTCAAAAATATAGATGTGGTGATACCCAGGAACAAACTGGTGGTCATTACTGGATTGTCAGGCTCCGGAAAATCAAGCTTGGCCTTTGATACCTTATATGCCGAAGGACAAAGAAGGTATGTGGAAAGTCTTTCTTCCTACGCCAGGCAGTTTTTGGGGAAGCTGGACAAACCGAAGGTGGATTATATAAAAGGTATAGCCCCTGCCATTGCCATAGAACAAAAGGTAAACTCCACCAACCCCAGATCTACCGTAGGGACCACCACCGAGATATATGATTACCTTAAATTATTATATGCACGCATCGGGAAGACCATTTCCCCCATTTCCGGAAAAGAGGTGAAAAAACATTCCGTAAGTGATGTGATGGATTATATTAAAGGTATAAAGGTGGATACCAAACTCCTTTTATTGGCTCCGATCACCATTAAAGAAGAACGGGACCCCATCAAATCGCTTGAATTGTTTTCCAAACAAGGATATGCCCGTATTAAATATAATGGTAATGTTATCCGAATAGACCAGGCCCCAAAAGAAATAGGCAGGGAGTTCGATCTTGTGGTGGATCGTATCATTGTTAAGGATGATGAGGATTTTCTGAACCGATTGGCCAATGCCGTGGACAACGCCTTCTTTGAAGGAAAAGGGGAATGTGCCATTGAAAACCTTGAAAATGGGGAAATCCGCACATTTAGCAATCAGTTTGAATTGGATGGCATCAAATTCCTGGAACCCAATGTTCACCTGTTCAGTTTCAACAATCCTTATGGTGCCTGCCCCAAATGTGAAGGGTACGGGGATGTCATCGGAATTGATGAGGATTTGGTGATTCCGAACACCGCCCTATCCGTTTACGAAAATGCAGTTTTTCCATGGCGAGGGGAAAGCATGGGTTGGTACCGTGACCAATTGGTCAACTCCGCCTATAAATTCGATTTTCCCATACACAAACCTTGGTTTGAACTTTCCGAAGAACAAAAACAACTGGTCTGGGAGGGTAATGAGCATTTTATAGGTATCCATAAGTTCTTTGAACAGTTGGAGGAAAAGAGCTATAAAATTCAGAACCGGGTTATGCTCTCCCGTTACCGTGGAAAAACCAAATGTACTGTCTGCAAAGGCAAGAGACTACGTGTTGAGGCCAATTATGTTAAGGTCGGCGGTAAATCCTTATCAGAATTAATAGAACTGCCCATTCGAAAGCTGGTTCCTTTCTTTGAAGATCTGCAACTGTCCGAACACGATACGGCCATTGCCAACAGGCTTTTGAAGGAAATCACCACGCGTTTGGACTTTTTGGATAAAGTGGGGCTTAGTTATCTCACCCTGAACCGGAAATCCAACACGTTATCTGGTGGCGAAAGTCAGCGTATCAATTTGGCCACTAGCTTGGGCAGTAGTTTGGTGGGCTCCATGTACATTTTGGATGAGCCCAGTATCGGTCTACATCCCAAGGACACCGAAAATCTGATTGAAGTTTTGAAATCGCTCCGTAATTTGGGCAATACCGTTATTGTGGTGGAACACGATGAGGACATCATGAAAGCTGCTGATGAGATCATCGATATTGGACCCGAGGCCGGAACTTTGGGCGGCCGCGTAGTAGCTACCGGTAACATGGAGGCCATCCTAAAGTCAGATTCCCTTACCGCCTGCTATCTTAACGGCACCACGGAGATCAGTGTGCCAAAAGAGCGTAGGAATTCCAAAAATTATATCCAAATAAAGGGAGCACGGGAGAACAACCTCAAGAATATAGATGTCACCTTTCCCTTGAATATGTTAACGGTGGTCACGGGGGTTTCGGGAAGCGGCAAGAGCACTTTGGTCAAAAAAATTCTTTATCCCTCTATTTTAAAAGAAGTTGGCGGATATGGGGAAAAGGCAGGTCAATTCACCAGTATGGAAGGCAAATATGCTCACATCAAACATGTTGAATTTGTGGACCAGAACCCTATTGGTCGCTCGTCCCGTTCCAATCCGGTTACCTATATAAAAGCATATGATGACATCCGAAGCTTATTCGCTAACCAAAAATTGAGCAAACTACGAGGGTATCAGGCTAAGCATTTCTCCTTTAATGTGGATGGTGGCCGATGCGAAAAATGCAAAGGTGAAGGCGAAATTACTGTGGAAATGCAGTTTATGGCCGATGTGCATTTGGAATGTGATGTCTGCAACGGAAAACGATTCAAAAAAGACATTCTTGAAGTCCAGTTTGAGGGCAAGAACATTGATGATATTTTGAACCTTACCATTGATGATGCCATTATACATTTTCAGTCGAACAAACAGGACAAGATCGTAGCCAAGTTACAGCCCTTGCAAGATGTGGGGTTGGGATATGTTACGTTGGGGCAGTCCTCCTCTACCCTTTCTGGCGGTGAGGCGCAACGCATCAAGCTTGCTTCCTTCTTGGTTAAAGGCCATACCAAAGAAAAGGCTTTGTTCATTTTTGATGAGCCTACCACAGGATTGCATTTTCACGACATTAAAAAATTGCTCAAATCGTTCGATGAACTTATTGATAAAGGGCATTCCATCATTGTGATCGAACACAATATTGAACTCATCAAATGTGCCGATTATATCATCGATTTAGGTCCTGAAGGAGGTGAATTAGGTGGCCAATTAATGGCAGAGGGAACTCCGGAAGAATTGATTCAAAACAAGAAGTCCTTCACGGTAAAATATCTTAAAGATAAGATATGAAGTTTTATTTAATTGATATTCAGTTGTTTAATTGGTGCAATAAATTTTTGGCACGCTGATTGTTATTACAAGGGTGGATGCAAATAGTTGCATCTAGAACATAAAACCTTGTAGTATGAAAAAGTTAGTACTCTTAATAGCAGCAGTTGCTCTTGGACTACCAAACATCCAAGCCGCAACAATGGAAAATACAGTTAGCACCAGTACCATCCGTGGATATGGAAACTCCTTCATCTTTGTAGAAGACGGGGTTACTTTTTCAGTGTATCCTGATGGTGAGTTCGACTTCTATATGGATAGTCGGGTGAATGTAGGCATCGGTGCCCAAATCGGAAATGTTGGGATCACCTTCAACTCCGGTTACGATTATAACCCTTATGTACAGTATGATGATTATGGTGCCGTGATCCAAGTGGAAAACATTCCAGTATTCTACGATTATTACGGACGTGTTTCTCAAATCGGTAATGTGGATATCTGGTATAACAACGGTAGGGTCCGTAGAATCGGTGGTCTACATGTGTATTACAATGGTGGTGTATTTAGCCACTATACAGGATACATCAACGTATACAACAGATACTATGTGTACAGACCATTCCACAGGTATTTTGCAAGACCTGCCATCGGATTCTGTAACGTATATACCTCTCCTTACAGAAGGTACTATAGCCCAGTGAGATATACGTACTACGCACCTTATAGGTATAACACCCGTAGAGCTTATGCTTCAGTAGGTAAAGTGTATCGCAATGACAATCACTATAGAAGGGACAACATCTATAGAAATGATAAAAGGGTGACCGTACGTGATAACAGTGTTCGTAGAAGTGGTGATAATGGAAGGAGCAACAAGTACGTGGATCAGAATTCCTACAGAAAAGGTGATGCCGTGACCCGTTCCAACAATACAGTGAAAAGACAGGCCACGACTTCTAGAACTGTAAAGAACAGCGATTACAGAAGAGCTGATAACGGGTCCAGAAGTAGCAGGGAGATTTCACAGAAAAGTGTGGCCCGTACGCCAAACAGCAGGAGTGTAACCGAAAGAACGGTTAAGACAACTCCAGATAGCAGAACTGTGACCCGTACCACTAAGAGTACCTATAAGAAACCTGAAACAAGGGGAAATTCAAGTAGGGTCACAGTGAACAGGGGTAACGAGACCCAGAGAACGGTTGCCAGAAGTTCAAACGGGAACGGAAACCGTAGCTCCAATGCTGTAACAAAGAAAAGTACCTCTAGAGCTTCTACTACCAGAAGTTCCAGACACAACGAATAAAAGAGAGTTTTTAGGTTGGTTAGTTGTTTACCCCGTAGTTGGATTCATCCGCTACGGGGTACTTTTTTTCAACCATTTGGAAAGAATTCCAGTAACATCCTCAGAAATATTAAACCGATAAAGAATGCCAACGTACATGAGGGTAATCAAGACAGATTTCAATAGAATGTTGATGATGGGATGAAAGGGAAACTGTACCAAATTGAACAATACAGTCAACAAAATCAATGTCGCCAGTACCTTAAAAGTAGCTTCCGTAAAGGGCAAAATGCCAAATTTCATTTTCACGAAAACCAATTTGACTACATTGAATATCAAAATGGAAACAAAACTGGCCAACGCCGCTCCTTCCAATCCCAATTTGGGAATGAGTAAATAATTGAGCACAATGGTAAGGATAGCCAACCCCACCCCGAACACCAAAACCGTTTTATAATATTGGGAGTTGAACAGAATGGAATTATTGTTCCCCAAAATAGAATCCAACACTTTGGCCAGACCGATCAAGAACACAATGGTAAAACCGTTTCGGTAGTTTTCAGGAATGAACAAGTACAAGTCGTTCAAGTTCAGTAAAATCAGCACAAACAAAATACCGGAGGCAATAAAAAGCGTCAGTGAACTTCTTTGGTACAATTTCTTCAATCCCACCATATCACCCAAATTCAACAGCTCTGCAGTTAATGGATAGGTAATCTGGTGCATGGCCCGCGAGGGTACAATGATTACCGTTGCAATGTAGACGGCAACACTGTAATACGCCACGTTCTCTATGCTCACAAATTGGTTCAACATCACTTTGTCTATTTCCAACAAGATCAAGGCAGCAGAAC
>JASBTS010000123.1 GCA_030148305.1 Allomuricauda sp.
CCCATTGTACTACACTACACTGAACGATCCCTCTAGTCAAACGTCAAGGGCCAATGCCCTTTATGAGAATGGTCTTTTGAATTTGGGACTTACCGGAAACGGGATGGAAGTGGGTGTTTGGGATGCAGGAATTGCCCTGACCACCCATCAAGAATTTGACACTCGTGCCAAAAACGCCGATGGTTCGACCGAGATCAGCCTTCACTCCACTTTGGTTACCGGAAATTTGATTTCTTCCGGAGTAGAGGCCAATGCCCAGGGTGTTGCATACGGTGCCCAAGCCATGACCTACGATTGGACCCGTGACAAGATAGAAGTGGCGGAAGCAGCCGCCAATGGTATGTTGTTGAGCAACCATTCCTACGGAATTCTTTCCGATAGGGTGCCCGATTGGTATTTTGGGGCCTACATTAAGGTTACCCAGGATTGGGACAAGATCATGTACAATGCACCTTATTATTTAATGGTCACTGCTGCCGGGAATGCCCAAAATTCTTACGATAACGCTTCTCCCAATTTTGGCAAGACTTCCGATGGGTTTGATTTATTGCTTGGATTTGCCACCACTAAAAATGGATTGACCATTGCCGGGGCCAATACAGAAATAGACAATAAAGGAAATCTGGTAAAAGCTTCAGTTGCAGGATATAGCAGTTTTGGACCTGTGGACGATGGCCGTGTGAAGCCGGATTTGGCCGGGGATGGTTCCAATATCCTTTCCACCAGTTCGGCAACCAATAGCAGTTATCAAGTATCATCGGGTACTTCCATGGCCGCTCCTGGTGTCACTGGATCCCTTTTATTACTGCAACAGTACCATGAAGAATTGTTTGGGACCTATATGAAGGCTGCGACCCTTAAGGGTTTGGCCCTTCACACTGCGGATGACGTGGGTGCCAAAGGCCCTGACTACAAAATGGGCTGGGGGGTAATGAATGCCAAAACGGCTGCTGAATTGCTTCAAAATAAAGGATATACCAGTCTGATCCAAGAAGAAAGTCTTTCCGATGGTGAAAGTTTTACCATCACAGTGACAGCCAATGGAAATGAACGTTTGATGGCTTCCATCTCATGGACCGATCCCGAAGGGGAATATGTAAATCGCGGGGATTTGAACAATACTACTGCCGCCTTGATCAATGATCTGGATGTCAGGGTCACCAAAAACGGGGAAACCTATCTACCCTGGAAATTGAATCCTGCCCAAGCCAATGATGCAGCCACACAAGGGGACAACAAAGTGGATCCCTATGAAAGAATTGAAATTGACAATGCAACGGGAACCTATACCATTACCGTGAGCCATAAAGGAAGCTTGAAAAATGGAGCCCAGGACTTTTCCTTGATCGTTTCCGGTGCGCAGGTTTCTAAATGTTCCATTGAAACGCCATCCAATTTGGAATTGATTTCGTCCACTGATACCGGATCTAACATTTCTTGGAACGAAGCAGAGGAAACCCTTTTTGAAGTGCAATACAAATCCTTGGATATGGATGTTTGGGCCAGTGAATATGTTTGGGAGAACGGTTTTGAACTGGCCAATTTGGTAGCAGGTAAAGTATACGAAGCCCGCGTTCGTTCCATTTGTACAGAAAATGCGGTATCTGAATTTTCGGAGACCATAGAATTTGAATTTAACGGCGAGGAGACGCAAATGATGAGCTATGCCCCTCTTAGTTATCCGCAAGAGCTGAACATTTCCGTGTTCCCCAACCCCGCCGTTGATGAGTTGAACGTTAATGCCGAATTGTCCAAAGATGCCCAATACTCCATTGTCACCACAGCAGGCAATGTGATCAAAAGAGGTAATGCGGAGGGCTCCATCAACGTCTCATCCCTTTCATCCGGGCTGTACGTTTTGGTCGTTCAGGACTATGCAGGCATCAAGAGTACCAAATTCTACAAAAATTGATTGCCATGATATCTTTTGGCATCAATATTAATTTTAATGGGGAAAATAGAAGGTTGGAACGACTTGTGACGCTGATTTTCCTTCCCATCATACTTTTTTGAGATTTTTCGCTGTGCTCAAAATGACATTGCTATTGAAAGAGCTGCACTTTAGCAGAGAAATCTCTTACTAATCATTTCTTTTTCTTGAACAGGGGAACAGAAGAACAAGCTTCCCCATACATCACACTTTTGGCCACTTCCTGTATTTTCATCATGGCCATGATGTAGGCATTTTCAGGAACAGGTTTTCGTGAACATCCTTTTATGATTACCGGTTTGTCCATAAATTCCGAAACATCAAGGTTTTCCAGAATGGCTTGGTAAAGGGAAGTTTCCAAATCTACCAAGCTGCCCACAATCACTTTGTTGGCAAACGGTTGCAATCGGGAAGCCACCAGCATAAAGGCCCATCCTGGGATTATGGCATCCGAAGAACAGGTGAGGACCACATAAGCATCTTGGTACTTGGACCAATCTTGTGCATCTACATGGGCACGGAACTCCTTTTCACGCAAAATAATCCCTTCATATAGCCATTCCGAAACGTCCAAAACCTTTCGCTCCCCTTTGGGATAATAGTCTTCCAAATCAAAGGTGACCAATTGACTTTGCGCTACTCGGTTTATGATTTCACTCATTAGATTTGAGTATTGAGATTTGAGTATTGAGCTTTTCTAACTACTCAATACTGCATTCTAACATCTGATCAAAGTAATCCCAACTCCAACTTCGCCTCTTCGCTCATGAGTTCCTGGGTCCAAGGGGGATCAAAGGTGATTTCCACCTCCACATCGTTCAAATCGTCTATGGATTTTACCTTTTCTTCCACCTCTACGGGCAAACTTTCTGCTACCGGGCAGTTGGGAGAGGTAAGCGTCATTAAAATCTTGACATCATTATCCTCATTTACGAACACATCGTAAATCAACCCCAGTTCATAAATGTCTACAGGAATCTCTGGGTCATAAATGGTCTTGAGGACCCTTACTATTTTTTCACCCAGTTCTTGGGTATCTATGGTGATTTCTTCGCTCATCCTTTCTAATTTAATTGTGTTTGATAGGCCACAGCGTACAATTTCAACTGCTTGATCATACTGACCAAACCGTTGGCCCTGGTGGGCGACAAATGTTCCTTTAACCCTATCTCATCAATAAAGTCCGTATCGGCATTGATGATATCCTGTGGTTTTTGATTGCTGAACGCCCTGATCAATATGGCAATGATCCCTTTGGTGATAATGGCATCGCTATCCGCCGTGAATACCAATCTGTCCCCATTGAGCTCGGCATGGACCCACACCTTGCTCTGGCAGCCCTTGATCAAATTGTCATCGGTCTTGTACTGTTCATCTATCAAGGGGAGTGACTTCCCAAGTTCGATCATGTACTCATAGCGTTGCATCCAATCATCGAACATGGAGAATTCATCCACTATTTCTTCCTGTATTTCTTGAATATCCATAGCAAAAAATTCAATTGTAAAAGTACCACAATACTTCTACCCAAGCAACTGATGGGTCATAGAGAAACATTATCGCATCCAACAAAAACCCAATGGTTCATCTTCCCATTTGGTCGGATATGTCATAAATCCTATCAATCAACTTTACAAGACCTTCCGGAGGGTTGTTATCATCAAAGGTCTGGGTACTGTAGGTTTTGCCTTTTACCCGTATGCTCAACTGACCCGCTGGTGCACGGTCCGATGCATGCAAAGTAGAAGGACTTTTAATTTTTTCAAGGCTGGGGATATCAATTTGGGAGAGTAGGGCAACAATCTTGTTCCAGTCTTCTTCTGTAGTTTTTCCTTCAATTTCATAAGCGTCAAGACCTGTCTTTTTAACTTTGGTCTTTTGCGAGTCTATATTAAATTCAAAAGTAGACCTTCTTCCATAGCTTTCGTAATGTACAACCTCTATTGTGTCCATGGTTTGGTTTGAATCAACACATCCCATAAAATGGGTTAATACAATGAGAATTACATATCCTATTTTCATGGTTCTTAAATATAAGCATAAAAAAAGGTACCGAGTTTCGGTACCTTTCAATTTATTTGATAGATGGCTAATCTGCCATTGCCTCACGATATCCTCCTGGTGCAAAAACAGACCACATACGCTCTTTTTGGCCTTCAGTGAACATATTCAGGCAAGGGTCGTCGGAATAGTCCATGAAGTTCATGGTCATGTCGTTGGTACCACAGCTAACCGTTGGGTATACGGGACATCCCCTACTTGGTCCATCAGAATCGGGGGTATCGTCCACAAAATCGGAAGCCCCACAGCCTCCATCACCCCAAATATGCCTCAAGTTCAACCAATGCCCCACTTCATGACTTGCGGTCCTTCCTGTTGAATACTGGGTAGTCCCGGTGAACCTATAATCCAAAACCACTCCATCGGTAGCGCGATCCCCTCCTGGGAATTGGGCATAACCCAAAATATTTCCTCCCCGATAAGGCATATTGTTCACTACCCAAATGTTTAGGTATTCCTCTGGATTGACCACGGGGGAAACAAGCTTCATGGAATCGTCCGGTCTCCAAGAACGGCTCCTGTTATATGTCCTGATTACTTCCTGTAGGGTAAAAGTGATATTGATGTCGGCTTCCACCGCAGAAAATTCAGATGGAATCGTCGCTCTACCAGGATTATTGAGATTGTAGTCCTCATTCAATGCGTCAAGTTGATCCTGAATTTGGGACAATGAAATGTTTTCGCTCTGTGTTCTGTAAATAATGTGGAAAACCACAGGAATCTCAATAGAGCCATCGGCAAGCAATTTTTGGGTCATTCCCTGTTTCAGAGCAGTTTTTGTATGATCTTCAACGGCTTGCATCCTAATGGCCAGGGTAGGGTCTTGGGCCAGTTTTTCTTCCAAAACTCCCATGGAACCACATTGGTCCATTGACAATTCGAACACTTCCTGCTCAACGGCCTGTTCGGTATCCACAGTAGTTTCTGTTTTCTCACACGATGCAAATAGAACGGCACCAACAGCAAGGTACTTAAAGACTTTTTTCATAAATTTTAACATTTAATTAAGGTTAATGATGCCTGAAGATATTAAAATTTAACATAATATTAAGTTCCTGTTAAAGAAAATAGATGAAATATTTTTTTGTAGGCATTTTCCTCTATAACGTTGTAGTGAATTGTAAAAAAGAAGGGGCATTATAGAAGCATATTCCGCGCTCTTTTCACCCCTTTCACCAAAGCATCCACTTCTTCTTGGGTGTTGTAAAAACTGAAACTGGCCCTTACCGTTCCTGGAATCCCGTAAAAATCCATAATGGGCTGGGCACAATGATGGCCTGTTCTTACGGCTATTCCCAGTTTATCCAATATGGTCCCGATATCATACGGATGGACCCCATCAATATTGAAAGAAATCACCGAAGTTTTGTGCTTGGCCGTTCCGTAAATACGTAACCCTTCTATGGTAAGCAATTGTTCCGTGGCATACTGCATCAAATCCTCCTCATATTGGGCAATGGCTTCAAAACCGATATGGTTCATGTAATCCAAAGCGGCACCAAAGGCAATTCCGCCACAAATATTGGGGGTACCCGCTTCAAATTTATGGGGGAGATCGGCATAGGTGGTTTTCTCAAAAGTAACCTCAGCGATCATTTCGCCACCTCCTTGATATGGCGGCAGTTTCTTGAGCCACTCCTCTTTCCCATATAGCATGCCTACCCCTGTGGGGCCACACATTTTATGGGCGGAAACGGTATAAAAATCCACATCAAGGGTCTGTAGATCGGGTTTGATGTGGGCCGCAGCCTGTGCACCGTCGATCAAAACAGCTGCACCGACTTTATGGGCGGCACCAATAATCTCTTCAATGGGGTTGATGGTTCCCAAAGCATTGGACACATGGTTACAGAAGACCAATTTTATCTTATCATTCAACAACTTATGATACTCCTCCATAATCAATTCCCCGTCCAAATTCATGGGAATCACCTTCAATGTGGCACCGGTGCGCTCACAAAGCATTTGCCACGGCACAATATTGGAATGGTGCTCCATGGCAGAGACCAACACCTCATCCCCTTTCTTTAGAAAGGACGTAAAGCCTGTGGCCACCAAATTGATGCCATGTGTAGTCCCCGAAGTAAAGATCACTTCATAGGAATGGGCAATATTGAAGTGTTTCTGGATTTTTTGCCTTGCCACTTCATAGGCATCTGTTGCTTCCTGTGAGAGTGTATGTACCCCGCGATGAATGTTCGCATTATACCTGTGATAGTAATCCACAATCACATCGATCACTTGCTGGGGAGTTTGAGAAGTCGCGGCATTGTCCAAATACACCAAAGGCTGCCCATTTATCTCTCGATTGAGGATGGGAAAATCCTTGCGGATGGTCCCCACATCAAATTTATCTGCTAAAGTGCTTTTTTCTGTCATTTTGAACAAAGTGGAAAATCTAGAAATGTCAGGAGATTTCTCGCCCTTCCTTCAACTCGCTCAGGACTTTGGCTCGAAATGACACCTTACATTACAGGTCGAAACCGACCCTTACACCTAATTTATTGGCAATGATCTTGTTTATCCTTGCTTTTAGCTCGGGAATACGAACACTTGCCAGAACATTATTGGCAAAGGCGTACATCAACAAGGCCGTGGCCTCTTTCTTGGGAATCCCCCTAGATCTTAAATAGAACAAGGCCTCCTCGTCCAACTGGCCAATGGTACATCCGTGGGAACACTTCACATCGTCCGCAAAGATTTCCAATTGGGGTTTTGAGTTGATGGTAGCCCTGTCACTCAACAAAATATTGTTGTTCTGCTGGAAGGCATCCGTTTTTTGGGCAATCTTGTCCACAATGATCTTGCCGTTGAAGACCCCTGTGGAACTATCCCCAAAAATTCCCTTATAATCCTGGTGGCTTTCACAATTGGGTTGTCTGTGGTGCACCAAGGTGTGATGGTCCACATGTTGTTTGTCCCCCAAAATGGTCACCCCTTTTAAGGTAGAATCGATACGTTCGCCGTTTTGGTAGAAGTTCAGGTTGTTTCGGATCAGTTTTCCCCCGAAGGAGAAGGTGTGTACCCGAACCACACTACTGTCCTTCTGTGAAATATAGGTGTTGTCCACCAACGAAGCCGTGGGGGCATCGTTCTGGACCTTGTAGTAATCCACAATGGCATCCTTGCCCGCAAAAATCTCCGTTACCGAATTGGTAAACACTTCATTTTCGGTCAAACTTTGGTGGCGTTCAATAATCTGGACCTCTGCGTTGTCCTCTGCCACGATCAAGTTACGGGGCTGTAACATGAGTGCTGCCTCATTACCCGTTGCCAAATGCAAGATCTGGATGGGCTTTTTGGGCATTTTGTTCTTCGGGATATAAATGTAGGCCCCTTCCTTGCTGAAGGCCGTGTTCAACGTGGTCAACGATTCGTCCTTGGAGGCCGCTTTGTTGAAGTACACCTCAATCACTTGACGGAACATGGGTTTGCTGAAAGCGGAACTCATCAAGCAGACATCCACCCCATCATGTGTGGTCTCAGAAAGGTACGAACTGTAGACCCCATCCACGAAAACAATCTTGTAGGTATCGATCTCGTGAAGAAAATATTTCTTCACATCTTTGTACTCCAAAGTTGATTCCTCTTTTGGGAAAATGCTGAAATCTACCTTTTGAAGGCTATTGAGGGATGTATATTTCCAAGCTTCCTCCTTTTTGGTCGGAAACCCTTTGGCTTCAAAGTTCTTGATGGCCTCAGAACGTACTTCGTGAACTGGATGATCCAAGTCCACATTGTTTTCGAAAGCCAAGAATGAAGAGATTAATTTTTCCTTTAAATCCATATCTAATCCGTTTTCAGTTATCCGATATCCGATTTCAGATATCTAATTTCTGAAGTCTTATATCTATTAAACCGTAGCTTCCTGTTTGATCCAATCGTATCCTTTCTCCTCCAACTCAAGTGCCAATTCCTTGGTGCCCGATTTCACGATCTTTCCGTTGTACAACACGTGCACATAATCGGGAACAATATAATCCAACAAACGCTGGTAGTGCGTGATCACGATGATCGCATTGTCCTTGTTGCGCAGCTTGTTCACCCCATTGGCCACAATACGAAGGGCGTCAATGTCCAAACCGGAGTCGGTTTCATCCAAAATGGCCAATTTGGGTTCCATCATCGCCATTTGAAAGATCTCGTTACGTTTCTTCTCCCCACCAGAGAACCCTTCGTTCAAGGAACGGGAAAGAAATTTACGATCAATCTCCAACAACTCGGATTTTTCACGGATCTTCTTCAACATCTCATTGGCGGGCATTTCTTCCAACCCCCTTGCCTTACGTGATTCATTAATGGCGGTCTTGATAAAGTTGGTCACCGATACCCCAGGAATCTCCACAGGATATTGGAACGAAAGAAAAATTCCTTTGTGGGCCCTTTCCTCTGGGGCGAGTTCCTCAAGGTCCTCACCTTCCAACATAATAGTGCCTTCTTCTACCTCAAATTCTTCCTTGCCTGCGATTACAGAGGCCAAGGTACTTTTCCCCGACCCGTTTGGTCCCATAATGGCGTGCACCTCCCCGGCATTCACCTTTAGGTCGATTCCCTTTAGGATTTCCTTATCTTCTACGCTTGCGTGTAAATTCTTGATTTCTAACATGCTGTTCTTCTTCAAATATTATTTTAAGTAGTTGGGTGCCTTGGGCAATTTTTCAAAGTCTTCTTTGGAATGCTGTAGGTAGACCGTTGCCCCCTTCTCATCTGCAAAGGCCTCAAACGCTGCCATGCTTGCCTTGGTCTGGGCCACATCATAGTTAAAGATGGGCACCCTACGGTATTCCCTGTTTTCATAAAAATGGTACATGTCACCCGAAAGTAACAAGGGACCAAATTCGGCCAAATCCACAAACAAGACCTGATGGCCCGGTGTGTGCCCGGGCATATATTTCATCACCACAGTACCATCCCCAAACACATCATAATCGGTGTTCGCTATTTTTTTGACCTTGGTCAAATCCTTTATGGAGTTGTAGATGTCCGCATTGCTTTTTTGGTTCTCCTCACTGGTTACAAAATCATATTCCTTTTCCTGCACCAACCATGTGGACCCGGTAAATTCATTGGCATGGCCAATATGGTCAAAATGGGTGTGGGACAAGGCGATGTAATCAATGTCACTGGGTTTCATGCCGATCGTGGCCAATTGGTTCACCACAGAGTCCTTTCTGGAAACGGTAAATGCACCATCCGGAGACGTGTAGGGTGCATCCATGCCGACCAAGCTTTCAGGAAGTCCGGCATCCCACATCAAGGTGCCCTTTGGATGCACGATGACGTAAAATGCATCGGCAAATTCTTTGGACTGCCCGGTATAGGTGGTGTCCTGTGAGAAGAGCTCCAACTTGTTGGCATTCACGGTTCCCCCGCTAAAAGCGTATAATTTAATCTCGGGCTTTGCCTCTACCACGGGCTGTTCCACCTCTGCGGTTTCTTTTTTGGCCTGCTTGCAAGAAAAGGCAGCAAGGACCAACAGTAGTGCCATTATCTTTTTCATATGTTGCTTTTGTTTATCCTACAGAACCTTCCAAGCTGATTTCCAATAGTTTTTGGGCTTCCACAGCAAATTCCATGGGCAGTTTATTCAATACCTCTTTACTGAAACCGTTCACGATCAAGGCAATGGCCTTTTCCGTATCGATGCCACGTTGGTTGCAATAGAAAATCTGGTCTTCCCCGATCTTACTGGTGGTGGCTTCGTGTTCTATCTGTGCCGATTTGTTCTTCACCTCAATGTAAGGGAAGGTATGCGCCCCACAACGGTTGCCCATCAGCAGGGAATCGCACTGGGAGAAGTTACGCGCATTATCTGCACGGCTGCTCACCTGCACCAATCCACGGTAACTGTTTTGGGACTGACCTGCGGAAATTCCTTTGGAAATGATGGTGCTCTTGGTATTCTTGCCCAAGTGAATCATTTTGGTCCCGGTATCGGCTTGCTGAAAATTATTGGTCACGGCGATGGAATAGAATTCACCGATGGAATTGTCTCCCTTCAAAACGCAGGAAGGATATTTCCAGGTTACGGCAGAACCGGTTTCTACCTGCGTCCAAGATATTTTAGCGTTCTTTTCACAAAGCCCGCGCTTGGTCACAAAGTTGAAAACACCTCCTTTTCCTTCCTTATCCCCAGGGAACCAGTTCTGTACGGTTGAATATTTGATCTCGGCATTGTCCAACGCGATCAATTCCACCACGGCGGCGTGCAATTGGTTCTCGTCACGGGAAGGTGCGGTACATCCTTCCAAATAACTTACATAACTGCCCTCATCGGCAACCACCAAAGTTCTCTCGAACTGGCCTGTTCCCGCTTGGTTGATTCGGAAATACGTGGAAAGCTCCATCGGACACCTAACCCCTTTTGGAATGTAACAGAAAGAACCATCGGAGAATACGGCCGAGTTTAAGGCTGCGTAAAAATTGTCCTTCTTTGGAACCACGGTTCCAATGTATTTCTTTACCAATTCTGGGTGTTCCTTAATCGCTTCGGAAATGGAACAAAATATAATGCCCTTCTCGGCCAATGTCTTTTTGAAAGTAGTTGCTACGGAAACGGAGTCCATCACAATATCCACCGCAACACCGGCCAATTTCTTTTGCTCGTCCAACGAAATGCCCAACTTTTTGAAGGTGTCCAACAATTCGGGATCCACCTCATCCAAGCTATCGTATTTTGGTTTCTTATTGGGAGCCGAGTAATAGGAGATATCCTGAAAGTTGGGTTTTTTATAAGTAACATTGGCCCATTCAGGTTCTTCCATTTCCTGCCAAGCACGAAAAGCCTCCAAACGCCATTCGGTCATCCATTCCGGTTCATCCTTCTTTTTGGAAATGGCGATCACGATTTCCTCGTTCAACCCTTTGGGAAGGGTATCAGATTCAATATCCGTGTAGAAACCGTATTCGTATTCCTTGGTCTCCAGTTCTTTTTTTAATTCTTCCTCTGTATAAGCCATATCTTATAAGTTAGCCATTTACTGGCCCTTTGTCAATAATTAAAGCGAAAAACTTTCTCCGCATCCACAGGTGCGTTGTGCGTTGGGGTTGTTGAACACAAAACCTTTTCCGTTCAACCCTCCTGAATATTCCAAAATGGTGCCTACCAAATACAAAAAGCTCTTTTTATCCACAATGATGCGAACTTCATTGTCTTCAAAAATCTTATCCGTATCCGCTGCGGTCTTGTCAAACTTCAGTTCGTAAGACAATCCGCTGCACCCACCACTCTTTACACCAAC
>JASBTS010000126.1 GCA_030148305.1 Allomuricauda sp.
AAAATGAGAGCTCTTAAATCTCCCATCTAAAATCTAACATCTACAAATGAAAACAGCATATATAGTAAAAGCATACAGAACAGCCGTGGGCAAGGCCCCAAGAGGACTGTTCAGGTTCAAGCGACCCGATGAACTGGCCGCCGAGACCATTGAATATATGATGAAGGAACTTCCTCAACTGGACAAAAAACGTATTGATGATGTCATTGTAGGGAACGCCATGCCTGAAGCCGAACAAGGGCTCAACATGGCCCGATTGATTTCCTTGATGGGACTCAATATTGATGATGTTCCTGGGGTTACGGTAAACCGCTACTGTGCCTCTGGGTTGGAGACCATCGGTATTGCAACGGCCAAAATCCAATCGGGAATGGCAGATTGCATCATTGCCGGTGGTGCGGAAAGCATGAGTTACATTCCCATGGGAGGCTACAAACCCACCCCTGATTACGCCACGGCCAAAGAAGGTCATGAGGATTATTATTGGGGAATGGGCCTTACCGCGGAAGCAGTGGCCAAACAGTTCAAGGTTTCTAGGGAAGACCAAGATATTTTTGCCTATAATTCCCACATGAAAGCTCTAAAAGCTCAAGCTGAAGACCGTTTTCAAGACCAGATTGTACCGATTGAAGTGGAACACACATTTGTGAACGCTGCAGGTAAAAAAGAGAGCACTACCTATACCGTCAACAAAGACGAAGGACCAAGGGCAGACACCAATATTGCCACCCTCAATAAATTGAGACCCGTTTTTGCTGCTGATGGAAGTGTCACCGCAGGGAACTCTTCCCAAATGAGTGATGGTGCCGCTTTTGTGATGGTTATGAGTGAGGAAATGGTCAAGGAACTCAACTTGGAACCCATTGCCCGTCTGGTCAACTATGCCGCAGCCGGAGTGGAGCCTCGTATCATGGGTATTGGTCCGGTAAAAGCCATTCCAAAGGCATTGAAACAAGCCGGGATGCAACAAAACGATATCGAATTGATTGAATTGAACGAAGCCTTTGCTTCCCAATCCTTGGCGGTCATCCGCGAACTTGGGCTCGACCAAGATATCGTGAACGTCAATGGAGGAGCTATTGCTTTGGGTCACCCACTGGGTTGTACCGGGGCCAAACTTTCCGTACAACTCTTTGATGAAATGCGAAAGCGCAACATGAAAGGTAAATACGGTATGGTCACCATGTGCGTTGGTACGGGTCAAGGTGCTGCAGGCATCTACGAGTTTTTATCCTAGTATTCGAAAAGAGAATAGAGATAAAGAGATTCCTCCTAATGAAAAGACATAACTATAAAAACTTGAAGATTTGGTCTCTTGGAATGGAAATAGCAAATGATATTTCTGATTTACTTCTTAACTTCCCTGTGCATGAGCGGTACGATTTAAGTTCCCAAATAAGCCGGTGTTCAGTTTCAATGCCGAGCAACATAGCCGAAGGCTCTTCAAGAACTGATAAATCCTTTAAGTACTTTATTGATGTTGCATTGGGGTCTTCATTTGAACTGGGAACACAAATTTTAATCGCTAAACATCGTAACTATATTGACACTGAAAATTTAAACAAACTTGAAGATAAGATTGAAGAATGGCAAAAGATGACCATGGTGTTTCAAAACAGGTTGTAAAAAGCCTATCCTCTATTTTCTATCTTCTTTAATCAACATAAAAATGGAAACAGCAGAAAAAGACATATTGAGAGGCGGCCAATTTTTGGTCAAGGAAACCAACTGTGAGGATGTGTTTACGTTGGAAGACCTCAACGAAGAACAAAAAATGATGCGCGAAAGCACGAAGGAATTTGTAGACCGGGAGCTTTGGGCACATTGGGAGCGATTTGAGAAAAAAGATTACGCCTACACCGAGGAGTGTATGAAAAAGGCAGGGGAATTGGGTCTGTTGAGCGTTGCCGTACCGGAAGCTTATGGGGGAATGGGAATGGGATTCGTGTCCACTATGTTGGTCTGCGACTACATTTCAGGTGCCACAGGTTCCTTTAGCACTGCCTTCGGAGCCCATACCGGGATTGGCACCATGCCCATCACCCTGTACGGTACCGAGGAGCAAAAACAAAAATATGTGCCCAAATTGGCCACTGGCGAATGGTTCGGCGCCTATTGCTTAACAGAGCCAGGTGCTGGTTCTGATGCCAACTCCGGAAAAACCAAGGCAGTGCTGTCTGCGGATGGAAAATACTACAGCATCACCGGACAAAAAATGTGGATTTCCAATGCGGGATTCTGCAACATGTTCATCGTTTTCGCTCGAATTGAGGATGATAAAAACATTACGGGTTTCATTGTGGAGAACGACCCGAGCAACGGCATAACCTTAGGTGATGAAGAGAAAAAATTGGGCATCCACTCCTCCTCTACCCGCCAAGTGTTCTTCAACGAAACCAAGGTTCCCGTGGAAAACATGCTTTCTGAAAGAGGTAATGGTTTCAAAATTGCCATGAACGCCCTCAATATTGGTAGGATCAAATTGGCCGCGGCCTGTTTGGAAGCCCAACGACGTATTGTGAACGAGGCCACCAAATATGCCAACGAGCGGATCCAGTTCAAGACGCCGATCATCAACTTTGGGGCCATCAAAGCGAAAATTGCAGATATGGCCACCAACGTTTATGTAGATGAATCAGCGTGTTACCGTGCCGCCAAAAACATCGAGGATCGAATTGCCTTACGTGAGGCAAGTGGCAACTCCCACCAAGAAGCAGAACTTAAGGGCGTGGAGGAATATGCCATTGAATGTTCCATTTTAAAAGTGGCCGTTTCGGAGCACGTGCAGCACACCACGGATGAAGGCATCCAGATATTTGGTGGTATGGGCTTCAGTGCCGACACTCCTATGGAAAAGGCATGGCGAGACGCCCGTATTTCAAGAATTTATGAGGGTACCAACGAAATCAACCGCATGTTGTGTGTGGGCATGCTGGTAAAAAAGGCCATGAAAGGCCATGTGGACCTTTTGGGCCCAGCTACCGCTGTGGGTGAGGAATTGATGGGCATCCCCTCTTTCGACACCCCAGATTTTTCGGAGCTTTTTGCTGAAGAAAAAGATATGATCACACGTTTGAAAAAAGTATTCCTGATGGTAGCCGGAAGTGCCGTGCAAAAGTTCGGTCCAGATCTGGAAGAGCATCAAATGTTGTTGATGGCCGCATCCGACATCTTGATCCAAGTCTATATGGCAGAATCCGCCATCCTTCGTACCGAGAAAAACGCAAAACGCTTTGGTGAAGAGACCCAAGCCACCCAGATTGCCATGTCCAAATTGTATTTGTACAGAGCGGTCGACATCATTCAACAAAAAGCCAAGGAAGCTGTGGTTTCCTTCGCGGAAGGTGATGAACAACGCATGATGTTGATGGGATTGAAACGCTTTACCAAGTATACGAACCAACCCAATGTTGTGACCCTTCGTACGCAAATTGCGGACAAGGTAGCCGCAGATAACGGGTATACCTTTGACTAATTCAAATTTTGCTGGGATGAAAACCCTAGGATTTGAAAAACGCCCCATTTTGGGGCGTTTTTTATTTAGCTGATGGATTCCAAAATCCTTTCCTCGCTCTCCTTTCTCGAAAAATTGATGGCACACTCGATCAATGCCAAATGCGAATACGCCTGCGGCATGTTCCCCAACAATCGTTTCGTCTTAAAATCGATATCCTCACTGAATAGCCCCAAATGGTTGCTATAACCCAGTAAACGTTCAAAATATTCCAACGCCTTCTCCTCTTCCCCTATTTTGAACAAACTATTGATGAACCAAAACGTACAAATGGTAAAGGATGACGAGGGCAACCCAAAATCATCCTCATTTTTATAGCGATATAAAAGTCCATCGTTGTTAAGCCCCTCTTCAATGGCCCTGACCGTGCTCACATACTTTGGATCCCTGGCATGTATGAATCCATAAGATTCCATGAGAAGTACCGATGCATCCAAGTGACGGGATCCATAAGATTGCACAAAGGCATTGATGTCATTGTTCCACGCATTTTTATGGATATCCTCCTTGATTTGCTGTTCCAAAGCCGTCCATTTTTCGATCTTGTGCGTCTTCCCGAACATCTTGGCCACTTTTATGGCCCTGTCCAAGGCAACCCAACACAATACCTTGGAAAAGGTGAAATGGCGGTCTTCGCCACGAAACTCCCAAATACCCTTGTCCGGTTCTTGCCAGTGATTGCCAACGATCCAAACAATACCTTTGGTAATGCTCCAAAGCTCTTCCACATTCTCTATATCGTTACTGAAAGACCGTATCTGCTCATAGATCACATCCATCAAAATGCCATAGATATCGTTCTGCTTTTGCATATAGGCCGCGTTCCCAATACGTACTGGTTTAGATCCTTTGTACCCGTCCAAATGGTCCAAAGTGATCTCAGTGAGGTTTTTCTCTTTGTTGATGCCGTACATGATCTGCAACTTTTCGTCTTTATCGGGCATCAAATCAATGATAAACTGAAGAAAGCGCTTAGCGGAATTCTTGTGTCCAAGTTCCGATACCACTTTTATCACCATGGAGGCATCGCGAATCCAACAGAAACGGTAATCCCAATTGCGTACTTCCCCTATGGTTTCGGGCAAGGATGTGGTAGCTGCCGCCAATACGGCACCTGTCTTGTCATATGTGAGCATTTTTAGGGTAATGGCGCTCCTCACAATCTGATCGTTGAACTTTTTATAGGTCGGGGTCTTATCTACCCAATCCAACCAATATACCTTGGTCCTTTCCAACTCCAAGGCCATTTTTTCCGTGGTCGGTCTCAGAATTTTTTCGTGGTAGCAAATGAGAAAGTACCCGTCTTCTGTCAGATGGATTTCTTTTCCTTCCAAAACTTTTCCTTTTTCGAAAGAGGTGTACAGAAAAAGGGTGTCATACTTCTGTTCGTGGGTAATACTGGCAATAAAGTCCTTTTTGATGAAGTGTTTGGTCTCCCCCATGGCATATTCCAATTTGGGATCGTACTTCACCGAAAATTTGGGATTCCCAGAAATATATTTCACAAAGCGGATGATTTCGGGTGGTGCCAAATACTTACCGTTCATCTTGTGATGTCTGGGCATAAAATCATGTACCTCAAAAACATCGTCACCGTCAGCAAACTTTGTAATCAAGATAGCGGTGTCCTTATGATAATATTGGTCCACGGTATAGTTTCCTTTTGGAAGTATCTCAAAACTGCCCCCTTTTTGTTCATCCAGCAATTTGGCGAACACAGAGGTTGAATCAAATTCGGGCAAACAACACCAATCCAAAGAACCTTCCTTGGAGATCAATGCCGCGCTCCTGCAGTTACCGATAATTCCATAATTCAAGTTATCCATAGGCTAAATATTCTCAAAAGGGTTAGAACAAATTGGTTAAACGGTTGAATTTCCCGAAATTTAAAGAAACTAAAAACTAAAAACAGGCAAAACCATCCTTTTATGGGCAAAACTATCATTATTTCAAATCGACTACCCGTACAATTACAAATTAGCAATGGAACCATCAATGCAATTCCAAGTGTAGGAGGTTTGGCCACCGGAATGAAATCCGTTCATAGTGGAAGTGATGGGCTCTGGATCGGGTGGTCGGGGCTCACCGATGAAGAAACACCTCCTGAGTTGGAGGAGGACATCAACAAAGCTTTGGCCGAAAATGGCTGTGCCAAGGTCAACCTCAATGCAGAGGAAATTGATGGATTTTATTTTGGTTTCAGCAACCGAACGGTTTGGCCCCTTTTCCATTATTTTTTGGAATATTCCGAATTTGAACTCGATTTTTGGAATACCTACAAGGCCGTGAACCAAAAATTCGCGGATGCCATTATTGAAAAATCGAATGAAGATGATACTATTTGGGTCCACGACTACCAATTGATGCTGGTTCCGCAAATGGTCCGGGAAAAAAGACCTGATACCACCATTGGTTTCTTTTTGCATATTCCTTTCCCCTCCTACGAAATTTTCAGAACGCTGCCTTGGCGGGAAGAAGTGTTGGAAGGTTTGTTGGGTTCCGATCTGATCGGGTTCCATACCTATGATTACGAACGACATTTTCTGAGTTCGGTCCGAAGACTTTTGGGTCTTGATGTCAGTTTCAATGAAATTTATCAGGATAACCGTGTGATCAAGGTGGATTCCTTCCCCATGGGTATCGATTACAAAAAATTCAAGGATGCTGCCATCCTACATTCCACAAAAAGTGAAAACGAACGCAGTGATATGCAAATGCGATTGGATAGTCACAAGGCCTCTGCACCGGATACCAAGCTTATCCTGTCCATCGACCGATTGGATTATAGTAAGGGAATTGCAAAGCGTTTAAACGCTTTTGAATACTTTTTGAACAAATATCCCGAGTACAAAGAGAAAGTAAGGCTGATTATTTTGGCTGTTCCTTCCCGTTCCAATGTCCCCCAATACCAATTGCTCAAAAAGGAAATCGATGAGTTGGTGGGTCGTATAAATGGAGAATTTTCTACTGTTAATTGGACACCGATATGGTACTTTTATCGTTCACTGCCATTTGATAGCCTGATCGACCTTTACACTAGCAGCGACATTGCATGGTTGACCCCGCTTCGGGATGGGATGAACTTGGTTGCCAAAGAATATATCGCTACCCGAACCGATAAAACTGGAGTGCTGATTCTAAGTGAAATGGCCGGTTCAGCATACGAAATGAACGAGGCATTGTTGATCAACCCCAACAATTTTGAGGAACAGGCAGACACCTTAAAAAAGGCCATCAATATGCCCGTGGAAGAGCAAGTTTCCAGAAACGAGTTTCTTCAAAATAGATTGGAGCGCTACAATGTGGAGGTATGGGCCAAGGAATTCATGAACGCCTTAAACGAAAAAAGGGATACAGGCAAGGCCTTTGTTTCCCAGAAAATGTCCAACGAAATTTTGAACAACATCGGCAAGGACTATGCAAAATCGGAAAAACGATTACTGTTCTTGGATTATGATGGCACCTTGGTAGGATTTCACAAGGATCCCCAAAAAGCTTTCCCTGATGAAGAACTCTATGAACTGTTGGATGAACTCCAAAACCAAGAAAATACTACCCTGTTCCTAATAAGTGGTCGAGACAAGCAAACTTTCGGAAGGTGGTTCCTTCCCAAAAAATACAACATGATCGTGGAACACGGGGTTTGGATTTCCAAGGAAGGCCACGAATTTAAGATGTTGGAACAGGTAAAAGGAGAATGGATGCCCAAGATCCGACCTGTTTTGGAATCTTTTGTGGACAGGACCCCTGGATCCTTTATTGAAGAGAAAAATTACTCCCTTGCTTGGCATTATCGGAACACCGACCCTGATTTTGGTGAAAAACGCGCCACCGAGCTTAACACGGTACTCCGGAGTTTGATCGGAAATGACGACATTAGTGTTTTGAACGGAAACAAGGTCATGGAAATCAAGAGCAGTAATGTAAACAAGGGCCGGGCCGCCACTCGGATGATGAGTGAAGATGATTATGATTTTGTCTTTGCCATCGGGGACGATTGGACCGATGAATTTATGTTCCAAGAATTACCCGAATCTGCCGTAACGGTGAAGGTGGGACTCAAAAAGACCCACGCCAGATACCATGTGGAAAATACAAGAAGAGTACGGGAACTTTTAACACGGTTTGCAAAACCATGACCTCCAGAATTTTCATCATCGCCAGTTTATTGGGTCTAGGCCTTTTAAGCGCTCAGCCCAGTACAGAAATTTATCTTTTTGACTTGTCATTCCAAAATGGCGTGCCGTTATTATCCAATCCAAAGAACATTTCCAATAATGATGGGTATGACAACCAGCCTTCCTTTTGGGATGACGATACGGTTTTGTTCGCCTCCACAAGGGATGATCAAACGGATGTAAAGCGATTGAACATCAACGAGGGAAGTACATACAAATGGTTGACCAACACCCCGACGGGCAGTGAATATTCCCCATTGAAAATTCCTGGCAAAAATGCCTTTTCTGTCATTCGATTGGATTTGGATGGACTTCAGCGGTTGTATGAATATGACCTGAAAACTGGCGACTCCACCCCAATCACCAATCTAAAGATCGGGTACCATGTTTGGGTCAATAAGGACCTTTTGGTGGTCACGGTATTGGTCGAGAATCGAATGGATTTGGCAGTCATCAATATGAAGGACAAAAAGCATCTTATCATTCAGAAAAATGTTGGGCGATCGTTGCATAAAATTCCGGGCTCCAATCTTGTCAGCTATATTGACAAAAGCAAGAAACAATGGGAAATCAAATCCATGGACCCCATTTCCAGTGCCACGAGCACTATTGGTAAAACCTTTGAAAATGAGGAAGATATCTGTTGGATAAATGAAAATACCCTCATCACAGGTCATGAAAAATCCTTGTTGACTTTTAACATCAAAGAAGGCATGGATTGGAAACCCTTGATAACTTTTGATCAAGAGGAAATCAACAAAATCTCCCGGATTGCCATCAATTCAAGTAGAACACGATTGGCCTTCGTTGCTGAGGACTCGCCGTCCAAAATTGTCCAAAAACAGTTGGATGCCTATAATGCCAGGGATATTGATGCTTTTTTGGACACTTATTCAGAAAATGTAAAATTGTATACTTTTCCTAACCAGCTTTTGTCTGAAGGCAAAACCGCTATGGAAAATCAGTATGGAAGTTTCTTTGAAAATACCCCAGATCTGCATTGTATCATAAAAAATAGGATTGTAATCGGGAACAAGGTCATTGATGAGGAATTGGTCACAGCAAATGGTTCTACGGAGTCTGCGGTGGCCATTTATGAAGTAGCAAATGGCAAAATTGTAAAAGTTACATTTTTACGTTGATCCCTTTTTTTCTACTTTCAACGGATCAAAATTAAACCCCAATTAATCAAAAAAAATTATGCTCCTTTATCCATTGGGCATTTCAGAAATAAAACCTTACTAAAATGAAAAAGTTTTCTATGCTTTTGGTTGCTCTTCTGAGCATCCCGATGCTTTATTCCCAAACCGACCTTCGTATTTATGACATCATCAACAATGTTTCAGCGGAACGGATTGAAAAAGATGTGACCACCTTGGTGAATTTCGGCACCAGACATACTTTAAGCGATACTATTTCTAAAACTCGTGGGATTGGCGCGGCCCGTCGATGGATCAAATCGGAATTTGAGAAAATCTCTTCGGAGTGCAGTGACTGTTTGAATGTGTTCTATCAAAAAAACTTGGTTCCCAAAGGGGACAATGCCCGGATCGTACATGATGTTTGGGTGGTGAACGTGGTTGCGGTACAGAAAGGTACCAAATATCCGAACCGCTACATTATCATGAGTGGCGATATTGATTCAAGGGTCAGTGATCCTGCCAACTTTACTTCCGATTCTCCCGGTGCCAATGACAATGCCAGCGGTATGGCTGGGACTATTGAAGCGGCAAGGGTACTTTCCAAATACAAATTTGAAAGCAGCATCATTTACGTGGGACTTTCTGGAGAAGAGCAAGGTCTTTATGGTGGAAAAGGATTGGCCGAATACGCCAAGGAAAAAGGATGGGATGTTGTGGGTATCCTCAATAACGATATGATCGGAAACATCACCGGGGTTGATGGCGTGGTGAGCAATGTCGATTTCCGCATTTTCTCAGAACCTGTACCCCCAACCGAAACCGAACAACAACGAAATGCCCGTCGTTTTTACGGTGGTGAAGTGGATGGTATTTCCCGTCAATTGGCACGATACGTTTACACCACTACCAAAACCTACATGCCCGAGATGAACCCAATGATGGTCTACCGTTTAGATCGCTTTGGTCGAGGAGGTCATCACAGGCCTTTTAATGATGCAGGTTTTGCAGGTATCCGAATCATGGAAGCCCATGAAAATTACACCCAGCAACATCAGGATATCCGTGTGGAAGACGGTATTGCATATGGTGACAAGTTGGAGCATGTGAACTTTGGATATGCCAAAAAACTGACCGCCGTCAACGCTATCAATTTGGCATCCATTGCTTGGGCTCCCCCTGCCCCTATCACTGTCGAAATCGGCGGTATTGTGGAACCCAATGCTAAACTCCGATGGAGCAAAGTAGAGGGTGCCGTTGGGTATAAAATTTATTGGAGGGATACCACTTCCCCCACTTGGGACAATGCTCGATATGTGGGTGATGTGACCGAATTTGTTTTGGAAGGCATTGTGCTGGACAACTTCTTCTTCGGGGT
>JASBTS010000134.1 GCA_030148305.1 Allomuricauda sp.
CCAGAACAGGCGCATGATACCTCCCAGCGGCAATATTGGTGGCGAAATCCCCCGGCGCGATATTGGTGACGGTTACCCCAAAATCCTTGACTTCCATGCGCAAGGCCTCAGTAATCAGGCCCAAAGCACCTTTGGTGGCAGAATAGAAGCCACGATACGGCAAGCCCATATATCCGGCAATGGATGTTATATTGATGATAGTACCCCCACCCTGCTTTCGCATTTGTGGCAATACAGCCTTCATCATGTGTACGGGACCGTGGAAATTGGTATCGAAAACGTTCAGGATCTCTTCATGCGGGGTTTCCTCGATAGGCCCGGTGATACCCACACCTGCATTGTTGATCAGCACATCCAATCTACCTTCTCTGGAGATGACCTGCTTCACGGCGTTTTGGACACTATCAGTATCCTTTACGTCCAATTGGACCAACTCAAAGGCGTCAAAATCGGGGTAGTTTTGAGGATTGCGGGCAGTACCGTATACTTTGCATCCCTTGGCTGATAAAAAGGTTCCGATGGATTTTCCGATGCCGGATGAACCTCCTGTGATCAGTACAACTTTATTTTCCATGATTGCTTAAATTCTGGAAACAAAAAACGGCAAGCTACCTACATCGCACCGCTACAACCATATACCCTTGCTGCGTTCCCACCCTGGGGGATTCTACAGGAGCTGGTCGTGTAGGACTTGCCGAATGCAAATATACGACCTTTTAAATTTGTCGCAATCCCAATTCATTCTTAATTTCGAAGTTCTAGGAACAGATCGCATGAAACATGAAATTAAGACCATGGTGAAACTTTTTTCTTTAACGGGGATCCTTCTCTTCTTTTTGGCCTGTGGAGGTGATTCGGATCCTTCCAAGCTCTTTTCCATTGATCTGGAAAACAAAACTTTGCAACAGCATGACCAGGTTGGGGTTGCATTGAAGAACAAGAAGGAACTTGAAATTTCCAACCTTCATTATTATATGGATGGACAGGAACTACCCGTTGAAAATGGAAAAATAACTTTGGATCTTCCCACCTTGGGAAATAAAAAATTGATCGCCAAATTTGATTTGGATGATCAATCTGTGGAAGTTGAAGAGGATTTGAGGCTTTTGGCCGCTTCCGCCCCGGAAGTGTATACCTATGAAATCATCAATGCCTATCCACATGACACCAAAGCCTACACCCAAGGCTTGGAGTTTCATGATGGCATGCTCTATGAAAGTACTGGCAAAAAGGGAGCGTCAACTGTAAGAAAGGTAAACATTGAAACGGGAGAGGTGCTTCAAAAAATAGAGCTTGACAATTCCATGTTCGGAGAGGGCATCACCTTATTGAACAACAAACTGTACCAACTTACCTGGCAAAGTGGAATGGGCTTTGTATACGATGCCACCAACCTTGAAAAAATCAAAAGCTTTACCTATGGTAAAAGCAGGGAAGGTTGGGGCCTTTGTAATGATGGTAAAAAAATATTCAAGAGTGATGGCACCGAAAAAATATGGTTCCTTGATCCTGAAACCTTGGAAGAAACAGGCCACGTGGAGACCGTGACCAACAAATCCATCTTCAATATGGCCAACGAACTGGAATATGTGGATGGAAAAATCTATGCCAACGTTTACCAAAAGGAAAGCATGATGATCATCGATGCCACTTCCGGCGCCATTGAGGGGGTCATCAACTTTGGCGGACTCAAAAGCCAGGTGAAAAAAGGTGCCGAATGGGACGACACTAATTCTGTCCTGAACGGGGTAGCTTACCATCCGGAAAGAAAAACCTTTTTTGTCACCGGCAAAAACTGGGATAAACTTTTCGAGGTTCAAATCCTTAAAAAGAATTGATGCGGTGCTTTTCCGAAGTTTTTGAGGTGGTACAAGATGATCTGGACGACCTGAACCATGTGAACAATGTAAGGTATGTGGAGTGGATACAGGCCATTTCCAAAAAACATTGGGAAAAAGTGACCACGGAAGAGACAAGAAAAGAGATGATCTGGGTGGTGCGAAACCACCATATTTCTTACCATAAATCCGCCCTATTGGGCAATACCATCCTAATCAACACCTACATTGATAGCAACAAGGGGCCTATTTCTACACGAATCGTAGAAATCAAGAAAAAAGACACTGATGAACTTTTGGTAAAAGGCATTACGGAATGGTGCCTTTTGGATGCCGTTACTTTTCGGCCCAAACGTGTGCCAGAGGCCATTCAGTCCCTTTTTGTCTGAACCACAGCCAGCTTTATTTTTATCACAATCTGACCGGATTTTCGGGAAAGTCGGTGCCAATTCATGCAGTTCATCGAATTTCATGGATTTGGAAGGTGATTAAGGCTCCGAAAATTAGGAAAAAACAGCCTCAAATCGTAAACTAGTAGTAAACCACAGAAACAAACGACCAAAAAACCGACCAAACTTATGCGAAAAATCTACTCCTTCAGGTATTATCCAACCAATTTTCCAAAACGTTGAGACGTTAAATCTTCAATAAAAATCCCCCTAAAAAATAGCTTGTTGCAAACTCACTTTTTATTACCATTTTTTTGGAATTAACGAATTTTTAAGAGAAGCTGTAGGAAAATCAATCGATTTGCAATGAAACCCATAGTTTTTTTAAGGGAAAACTGTAATGGGATTTTTATGGGCGTTAGTAACTTGCAATCAGCATTTTGCACATGGAATATACCTACAACATCATTGATTCGAACGCTACCTCCAAGCTGCAGTTACAGCTCTATTTGGAGGAGTATGAAGATTTGACTTGTTCCGGGGTTGCCACCAGTGCATCGGAAGGGCTGAACACCATTTTAAAACACACTCCCGACCTGATACTGATCAATTTAGGCGAAGATGGGATGGACTATTTTCAGATGGTGACCGAACTGAACCAGTACATGCCCACACTCCCTATTATTATTGGGTATGCCACTACTAAAAAGTATGCGTACAATGCCATCAAAAGCGGTTTTTTTGATTATTGGGTCCTTCCCCACAATGAGTTTGATGTAAGGAAGACCATTTTGCGTTTAAGAAAGCTGCATCCAAAACAGGATATTCCTTCCACCATTTGTCTTAAATCCTATAATGACTATAGATATTTGGATACCAAGAACATCCTGTATCTAAAGTCGGACAACAATACCACGGACTTTTATATGAGGGACGGTAATGTGATCAGTGCGTTCAAGACCTTGAAATCGTTCGAGGATAAACTTCCAGAGGGATTCATCAGGATACATCAAAGCTATATATTGAACAGTCGCTATGTTTCGCGCATCAATTATGGCAAATCCATTTGCACCTTGAGCCATGACCGTGAAGAAGAACTGCCTTTCTCCAAAACGTACAAGGACAAAATTGATACGTTGAAAGAAATCCTCTCCAAAACAGCGGTAAAGGCACTTAACTGATCAAATTCTAGCAAAAACCTTTAAAATCCTCACAGAAATACACATTACACTAAACTCATAGTGATGGGCACAATATGCTCTTAGGGTTACCATATCTTGGCTCCATAAACCAATTTTAACACCCTAAAACCTAGCATTATGAGAAAAGTAGTAAGTATTTTGGCAATTGCATTGTTGACCGTTGGATTTTATTCTTGCGAAGCCGAAACCGATGTACAGGACACAGAAGCAACCTTTAAACAATTGAAAGTAGACCAGAGTGCTACTGATGGAGAAGAAACTGTTTCAGAAGGAAGAGGACAATAATAAAAGTGCGACTGAATAATGAGAAGTGAATCTAGGATACTTCTAAACCTGATTATTTTAACAGCGCTTATTATTTGTAAGCAAGATGAACGTATCTTGAATAATGATTCTAATTATATGAGTGAATCCAAAACTTTGGACGAACTCCACGAAATTCAATTCAAACATCGTATTGAAGTGGGAGTGCGAAAACAGAGTTTATCTAGATTGAAACTCAATGTTGGCGAACAACGGACTTTTTAACCGAACAATTAATATATCAAAGCCCCTAACCTATATAGTTTTGGGGCTTTTTTATTAATTTGGATGATGACTCAAGCACCAATCAATTGAAAGTATTCATTTTTTTACTGGCAACATTGCTGATTTTCAGCTGTATCAAGGAAAGAAATAGGGAAGAAGTATCATCTAGTCCAGAAATTGATTCAATACAAGAATGGTTGGCAGTAGCAAAAAAAGCTCAAGAATTGTCATATGAAGATCGTAAATTTTATTTAGAGAAAGCAGAAAGCAGCGTTGGTCGATTAAAAAATGATACAATTCGGGTAAATCAACTTTCCAATATTTCTTTGGTTTACAAAAACCTAAAGGATTCATTGAACTTTAGAAAATCAAATGCCAATGTCATGCACCAGGCAAGAGACGCTAAGTTGTTCATGGAATTGGGTAATTCTCACTGGGATTTGGCCCATTTTTTTGAATCTTATTCGGTCTTGGACAGTGCCTTTTATCATTACGAGAAAGCATTGGCCAATTTTGAAAAACTTCCCCGAGATGAGTCACTTCAATCGAAAGGCCTAATGTTTTACAATATGGCTAGGATTCAGGACTCATATAAAGACTATTTAGGTGCTGAAAATAGTTTATACAATGCCTTAAAAATCTTCGATGAGCTTGAAGACTATAAAAGAATTCACAATTGTTATAATGTTTTGGGCGTCATTTCAGGGGGAATGAAAAAATTTGACGAATCCTTAATGTATTATAAAAAGGCCGGGGAGTATCTGGAACATTTGGAACCTTCAGAAAGTCAAAATCTTGTCTGGATTAACCAAAATAATATTGCAAGCACCCTTATGAGAATGGAAGAATACCCCAATGCCATTGAATCCTACTCCAAACTCCTTACCGATACCAAATTTAGGGAACAAGATTCCGATTTATATACCAAAGTAATATCCGGCCTTGCATACTCCATTTTCAAGTCTGGTGGTGATATGGACCGTGTTGAAAGTCTGTTAAACGAAGCTTTATTGGTCACCAGTGAACAAGGTAAAGAACAGGATCTTGCACGGCCAAAGCAGTATTATGCCGAGCTTTTGGCCTTTAAGGGCGATACCCTACAGGCAATTCAGCTGGCAAAAGAAGCCTATCATATTGCCAAGGAAACCTATAATAACGATCGATCACTGGAAACCCTTCAATTGTTGGGGCAATTGGATACCGCAAATGCAAAAGTATATTTTGAGGAATATTCCAAACTTAACGAAGCAGTCCAAGAAGAAGAGCGCACCAAAAGGGACAAGTTTGCCCGTATACGTTTGGAAACCGACGAGGTAATCGAAAAAAATGAAATCCTGACCCAAGAAAAACAAGTTTGGGTGGGCGCGGCATTTGCCCTCATTCTTTTCGGTGCCGCATTTCTGATCATCGTAACCCTTTACATCAACAATAACCGACTCAAATTCCGTCAAAAACAACAGGAGAGCAACCAAGAGATCTACAATCTCATGCTTTCCCAACAAGGGAAGTTCGAGGAAGGGAAACAATTAGAGCAAAAACGGATTTCAGAAGAACTCCATGATGGTATTTTGGGCGAAATGCTCGGTATTCGACTCATTTTAAGCGGATTGAACGAGCGGGAGGATCGGGCATCGGTGGCGCAACGCGCCGACCTCATTGAAAAACTAAGGGACGTGGAGGAAGAGATCAGGACCATTTCGCATGAGCTCAACAACGCCTCTTATGAAAAATTTCATAATTTTATCGTGTCGTTGGAAGACTTGATCAATGGGATTCAAAGTTCCTCCGGCATATCATGTTCTTTTTCTTTTGACAACAAAGTGAATTGGGACAATTTGCTGGGCGATATTAAGATCAATGCCTACAGAATAGTCCAAGAAGCACTTAAAAACTGTGTTAAGCATGCCAAAAGTAAACATGTGGACATTTCCTTTGAATCTGTTGGAAACAAATTGAAATTAACCATTGCCGATGACGGCGTCGGATTTGATCTGAACAAGGGAAAACGTGGAATTGGATTGCGAAACATTATTTCACGAGCTAAAAAAATACATGCTGCATTGGATATAGATAGTAAAAAAGGGCAGGGAACCACCATAATCCTAACCATCCCGGCCATTTATATCGATTCGGATGTGGTTGAACGCAAAGAAGTGTTGAACACCTAACTTTTGCAACTAAAAATTTGAAATGGAAACGCTTAGAATTTTAGCCATAGACGACCACGAAATGACCATGCTCGGATACAAGTTTATCCTAGAGGGCATTGAACTGGAAGGCCATAACATCATTGTGGATACAGCCACCACTTACGAAGCCGGCAAAAAACTCATCGAGGATTCCGTGCATTCCTTCAAATACGATATTCTTTTCTTGGATGTGCAATTGTTCGCCCCGAACGAAGAACAGCCACACTCCGGAGAGGATTTGGGTATTTTGGCCCGAAAAATCGTTCCTGAGAGCAAGATTGTATTCATGTCATCCTTCAGTGACAATTACAGGATCAACAGCATATTAAAATCGGTAGATCCCGATGGATACTTGGTAAAAACCGACATTGATCCAAGAACTCTGGAAGATGCGGTGAAGACCATCATCTCCGACCCACCCTATTATTCCTCCAAGGCACTCTCTGCCATCCGCAGAAAAATGGCCAACGACATTGAATTGGATGAAAAGGACAAGCAAATATTGTTTCACCTTTCCAAAGGAACCAAGAACAAAGATCTTGAGAAATATGTTCGACTTTCCCCCTCTTCCATTGAGAATAGAAAACGTCATTTAAAAACCCTTTTTGGCACAGAAAACGAGAACGATCTGGCCTTGATCTTGGCTGCAAAAAATAGAGGCTTTATTTAGCCTATTTTAGGGCAAAAGCCTTAAAAACAAAATTTAGTAATTCTTCTTGACGTTTTCCTGCCGTAAAATCCCTACAATTAAGGAAAATCCCCAGAATTTTTAAGGTTTTCGTGCAACACCGTCACAAAGATTCGTCCTAATTTTAAGGTGAAAAGAACATCACACCCATAAAAATATGTCGCTCCCAAAAAAAAACAATGGTAATCGTAGCGGCGGCGCAAAAGTGTTTGAGGCCGCCAACGGACTGGACGATTTTCTAAAAACCCTGGAAAAGGACTTTTTTGCAACGGCCAAGGTCCAGTGCAAATTCAGTCAACCGGAGAACCGGGCAGATTTGATTATCGATTTGTACCTCAATTTTGGACTGATTGACTGTTTAAGACACTTTAATAATGGGGATTGGGGAGGTGTGACATTCTCTGAAGAAAGTCAATCCACAATGTCTTCATCCGTGGAGGTGGCCCTTAAAAAACTGAATTCCCTGAATAATCATTCACTGGATATACTGGAACTTTCCCTTCACTTTGCGGAGACTTCCATAATTATATCCCGATTGCATGAACATAGCATCGCCAAGCAACTTGGACCCATCATCTCTAGCATCGGACAACATTTTGTTTACTTTACCAAAGGTCTGACGGAAATGCCATATGAAATTTTTGTGCCTGTTTTTGAAGATACTACCTTGGAAAATCCGCGTTCAAAAACCACCCAATATGGGTATTTTGATTATTGGGGACTTTATTTTGAAAATCAGTCACAGCACGAAGCCATGATTTACTCCCTGAATAGCAAAAAACTGGAAAAGGAAGATTTGTTCCTTTTCGAATAAAGCATAGTCTTGCAAGTAATACTAAGCACTGAACAAAGGTCGCGACTTCATCAAATCGTTGACCTTTTGTTTTATTTGGGCTATTTTCTTTTCGTTTTCGGGATCCATGATCACTTCATCAATAAAACCAACGATGGTTTCCATATCGGCTTCCTTCAATCCTCTAGTAGTAATGGCCGGTGTTCCAAAACGAATGCCTGAAGTAATAAAAGGTGATTGGGTATCGAACGGCACCATGTTCTTATTGGCAGTGATACCGGCATCTTCCAATACTTTTTCCGCATCTTTCCCGGTAATGTTCTTGTTCCTTAGATCGATCAACATCATATGGTTGTCCGTACCGCCAGAAATTACCTTATAATCAAGGGACATAAATGCTTTGGCCATAGCTGCGGCATTTTTCTTCACCTGTATCATATAATGCAAGAAATCATCCGAAAGTGCTTCTCCAAAAGCTACTGCCTTGGCGGCGATGATATGCTCCAACGGACCTCCTTGGTTCCCTGGGAAAACAGCAAGATCCAAAAGGGCTGACATTTTCCTTAGTTCTCCATTTTTCAAAGTAATGCCAAAAGGGTTATCAAAATTCTCACCCATCAATATCAGACCGCCACGAGGACCCCGTAGGGTTTTGTGGGTGGTTGTGGTCACGATATGGCAATGTGGAATGGGGTCGTTCAGGATTCCTTTGGCGATAAGTCCCGCTGGGTGCGAAATATCCGCAACCAAAATGGCGCCAACACTATCTGCAATTTCACGGAAACGTTTAAAATCCATGTCCCTAGAATAGGCCGAAGCACCAGCAATGATCAATTTCGGTTTTTCCTTATCTGCAACTTCTTGGATCTTGTCATAGTTCAAGGTTCCGGTTTCTTCATCAACCCCATAAAACACAGGGTTGTACAACTTACCAGAGAAATTCACCGGTGATCCATGGGTCAAGTGTCCTCCGTGTGATAAATCGAAGCCCAAAATGGTGTCTCCTGGCTGCAAACAGGCGTGGTACACCGAAGCATTGGCCTGTGATCCCGAATGGGGCTGCACATTGGCATACACCGCCCCGAACAACTCTTTGGCGCGGTCAATGGCAAGTTGTTCTACCTGATCCACAACTTCGCAACCACCATAATAGCGTTTTCCAGGATAGCCTTCGGCATATTTGTTGGTCAATACGGAACCTGCTGCTTCCATTACCTGTGGACTGGTAAAATTTTCCGAAGCTATGAGTTCTATACCTTCAATCTGTCTCTCCCTTTCTTGTGCTATCAAATCAAAAATCGCTTGGTCTCGTTGCATTGCCTATGGTTTTTTAATAAGCGATAAAATTACAAATTGAAAGGGGATTAAAACCTAAAAAAAGTGGGTTGGACATCAAATTTATCAAACGGCAATTAACAATTTTCAACTTTTTTAAAAATTCCTCAAAATGCTCATTTTTAAGCTTTTCACCGAGAATATACTACCGTTCATCCTTTTTCGTTAATAAGATGTGGTTTTTTGGCACAGCTCTTGAACCCGCCTAAATAACCAATAAAATCGACGACCATGAAAAAAGTTCTACTCTTAACCGCAATTATTGTTCTTGCCGCCTGTGGAGGTGTCAAGAAAACCCAAGAGGCCCTGAATACCGGAAACTATGTTACCGCCATGAACAAGGCCATTAAAAACTTGGCAGAAAACAAGACCAAAAAGGGAAATCAGGAATATATTATCCTTTTGGAGGAAGCCTTTGCCAAACATGCCGAAAGGGAGCAACAGGAAATTGCTTTCTTGCAAAATGATGGCAATCCTGCCAATTTGGAAAACATCTATAATAGGTATTTGCAGTTGAAGCAGATCCAAGAAAGGATCAAACCTCTGCTTCCCCTCCATATCAATGATGAAGGAAGAAATGCCAAGTTCAATTTTGTGAACTACGACAACAAAATCTTGGCCACTAAGGACGATCTTTCCGAACATCTTTACGAAAATGCCTCCAGCTTATTGGCCAATGCCAAATACAAAGCCGATTTTAGGGCCGCCTATGACGATTTGAAGTATCTACAGGAAATTAATCCTGGATACAAGGAAACCGTTGCCAAAATGGACGAGGCCTACAACAAGGGATTGGAATTTGTGAGGGTAGAAATCGCCAACCAGACCGAGCAGATCATTCCAGAACGCTTGGAAAGTGAGCTTTTGGATTTTAACGCATTCGGTATTGACAATTTCTGGTTGCAATACCACACCAATCCATTGGCCAATGTAAAATATGATTATGCCATGAACCTGGATTTCATGGAAATAAATATATCACCCGAACGTGTGAACGAAACCCAAATCATCAAGGAAAAACAAATTGTGGATGGTTGGGAATACCTGTTGGACAAAAATGGAAATGTGGTAAAAGACAGTTTGGGCAACAAGATCAAGGTAGACAAAATGCGTACCGTTACTTGTAAATTCTTCCAGTTCACCCAAACCAAAAGCGCCCAAATTGGGGCTAAGGTTAGGTTCACCGACTTGAACAACGGTCAGGAAATCAACGCCTATCCCCTATCCAGCCAGTTTGTTTTTGAGCACGTGTTCGCCAATTACCAAGGCGATAAAAGAGCTTTGGAAGATGACCTTTTGGTTTATCTGAACGCTAGGGAAGTTCCTTTCCCATCCAACGAACAAATGGTATATGATGCCGGGGAAGACCTCAAGGCGAGGCTGAAAGGCATTGTCTCAAAATATCAATTCAATTAATTCAATTTTGGAATAGTGTCACATCGAGCGCAGTCGAGATGAGAAAAAAGTTCTCGACTGCGCTCGAACCGACATTTTCTCGACTTTCTCGTCTCTACAAATATTTTGAAAAGTCAATATCTGCTATCGCCCCATGCGAAGTATGAAAAGTCACTTCCCCGTTTTTTATAATCAGTAATTGAGGTGATTCATGACGAACACCAAACTTATGGGCAATTTCGTTGGAAATATCCCTGTGGTACTGGATCGTTAAAAAATAAAGGTCACAATCCGTTTCCAGATCATACGAGTTCGTAAACATATTCAAAACCATACTGCTGATCCCGCAGGTACTGGAGTGTTTGTAGATGACCTGTGCCCTTTGGTTTGATTTTTCCAAAATCATATCCAATTGAGCCATATCGTTTAATTCATTCCAAGGCAATTGCTTTTGCTCCTGCTTTTCCTTCTTTCCGAAGACACTGTCAAATATTCCCATACTGCAAATTTAGTTCATAGGTCGTTCTGCATCAAAAAGCTTACACCTGACTAAATGTCTTTTATTTTTCTTGTTTATCAGACATTTTGACTGTAATTCATCGCTGGTAAGATTCTTGACTATAGAGAGAAAAACAACGACTATGAACTTTAATAATTTTACCATAAAATCACAGGAAGCCATTCAACGGGCCCAGCAATTGGCCCAAGAATTAGGGCATCAACAAATTGAAAACGAACACCTTTTCAAAGCCATTGCCGAAGTGGATGAAAACGTGCTTCCCTTCATTTTGAAGAAATTGAATGTGAACGTAACCCTCCTCAACCAGATCTTGGACAAAGAGCTCCAGAGTTTTGCCAAAGTATCCGGAGGTGACATCATGCTATCCCGGGAAGCCGGAAAAACCGTAAACGAAGCCAGCATCGTTGCCAAGAACATGGGTGATGAATTTGTTTCCTTGGAGCATTTGCTTTTGGCCATCTTCAAATCAAAAAGCAAGGTCTCCCAAATCCTAAAAGATCAGGGGGTATCCGAAAAAGATTTGACCGCCGCCATCCAAGAATTGCGCAAAGGTGGAAAAGTGACCTCTCAAAGCGCTGAGGAAACCTATAACTCCTTGGACAAATATGCCAAAAACCTGAACCAATTGGCCGATAGTGGCAAATTGGACCCCGTCATCGGAAGGGACGAGGAAATCAGAAGGGTTCTTCAGATTTTATCCAGACGGACCAAGAACAACCCTATGTTGGTGGGTGAACCCGGTGTGGGTAAGACCGCCATCGCAGAAGGGTTGGCACATCGAATCGTACAGGGCGACGTTCCTGAAAACTTGAAGGACAAAATCATTTACTCCTTGGATATGGGAGCCTTGATTGCAGGGGCCAAATACAAAGGGGAATTCGAGGAACGCCTCAAAGCCGTAATCAAAGAGGTAACCTCATCCGATGGTAATATTGTGCTCTTCATTGACGAGATCCATACTTTGGTGGGTGCCGGAGGTGGACAAGGTGCCATGGATGCTGCGAACATCCTCAAACCCGCCTTGGCAAGAGGTGAACTCCGTGCCATCGGTGCCACTACTTTGGACGAATACCAAAAATACTTTGAGAAGGACAAGGCATTGGAGCGCCGATTCCAAAAAGTAATGGTGGACGAACCCGACACTGAAAGTGCAATTTCCATCCTTAGGGGTATCAAGGAAAAATATGAGGCACACCACAAGGTCCGTATTAAAGACGAGGCGGTAATCGGTGCCGTAGAATTGTCACAACGCTATATCACCAACCGTTTCTTACCAGATAAGGCCATCGACCTTATGGACGAAGCCGCTTCCAAACTTCGGATGGAAATCAACTCCAAACCGGAAGAATTGGATGTTTTGGACAGAAAGATCATGCAGTTGGAGATTGAGATCGAGGCCATCAAAAGGGAAAACGACAAGGCCAAATTACAGACCTTGAACTTAGACTTGGCCAATCTCAAAGAAGAACGAAACGAGATCTTTGCCAAATGGGAAAGTGAAAAGACCGTGGTGGACAATATCCAAAAGACCAAGGAAGATATTGAAAACTTCAAACTGGAAGCCGAACGCGCCGAACGTAACGGAGACTATGGAAAAGTGGCCGAGCTACGGTATGGCAAGATCAAAGAAGCCCAGGAAAAACTGGACAACTTGGAAGATGAGCTTGCTAAACAGCAAACTGCAAGCACGTTGATCAAAGAAGAGGTAACCTATGAAGATATTGCCGAAGTGGTCGCCAAATGGACCGGAATCCCGGTGACCAAA
>JASBTS010000145.1 GCA_030148305.1 Allomuricauda sp.
AGTTAGTGGCCTTTCAAATGGAAGAAAGAGGTATTCCCAGACACGATTACCCCATTCTGGACAAGGATGGGAACGAAATTGGTGTGGTTACCTCAGGAACAATGTCCCCTTCCCTATCCCAAGGAATCGGATTGGGTTATGTGCCTGCGGAACATGCTGATTTGGGCACTACCATTTACATCAAGATCAGGATCAACAAAGTACCTGCAACCTTGGTAAAATTGCCCTTTTATAAAAATAGCTGATCGCGTTTGGACAAAAAGAAGATATTGATATTGGGTGCGAGTGGATTTGTGGGTAATGCCATCTACAAAGAACTCTGCTCCTATTTCGACACTTACGGCACTTATTTTACCAACCGTTCCTTTTCTTCCAACCAACAGTTTTTTAGGTATGATCTTCAGGAGGATGATGTTTTCCAAATTTTGGAAAAGGTGCATCCAGATGTAATTATTTCATCCCTCCGGGGAGATTTTTCGGCCCAAATACAGGCCCATCAGCATATCATGGAATATTTGATGCGATCCAAGGCTAAGCTGTATTTTATTTCTTCAGCCAATGTTTTTGACGCCTACAGCAAATTCCCATCCTACGAGTATGACAAAACCTTGTCTGAAAGTGTTTATGGTCGCCTAAAAATCAAAATCGAGAACATGATGATGCGATTGCCTGCAGAGAAAACCGGGATTTTAAGAATTCCCATGGTTTTTGGAAATGCATCACCTCGGATCAGGGAAATCAAGGCAAGTTTGGAAAACAAGGAACCTATTGAGGTTTTTCCCAACCTGATCATCAATGTGACCAATGATGACAAATTGACCCAACAAATCCATTACCTCATCAACCGGGATAAAACCGGCATCTATCATTTGGGGAGCAGCGACCTCATTCAACATGAAGAATTCATAAAGGAAGTGATCCAACGTATGGGAAATTACCATCCCGTTTTCAAAAGGGTATACACTACGAATGAAGATCGTTATCTCGCCGCACTGCCCAAGGATAACAAACTCCCGAAAAATTTATTGGTCAGTTGCCAAGAGGTGATAGACCATCATATTCCGGTATGATGATTTAGCTTGACAAGGGTTCTTTTTTTGCTAAATTTGCCATCCATAATATCAATTTTACATGGGAAGAGCATTTGAATTTAGGAAAGCACGGAAAATGAAGCGTTGGGCGGCCATGTCCAAAGCCTTTACCCGTATTGGAAAAGATATCGTAATCGCCGTAAAAGAGGGTGGACCCGATCCCGATGCCAACTCCAAACTACGTGCCGTGATCCAAAATGCCAAAGCGGTGAACATGCCCAAAGAAAATATCGAAAGGGCCATAAAACGTGCATCCGATAAAAACCAAGGAGACTATAAAGAGGTCCTTTTTGAAGGGTATGCTCCCCATGGAATCGCTATTTTGATCGAGACCGCCACGGACAACAATACCCGAACTGTGGCCAACATTCGAAGCTATTTCAACAAATGCAATGGCAGCTTGGGCACTTCGGGATCAGTGGAATTCATGTTCGACCACACCTGTAACTTTACAGTAAAGGGAGAAGGTTTGGATCCAGAGGAGCTGGAATTGTAATTGATCGATTTTGGTGCCGAAGAAGTTTTTGTTGATGAGGACGGCATCCATATTTATGCCCCTTTTGAAAATTTTGGCTCTTTGCAAAAGGAGTTGGAATCCAGGGAAATTGAAATCATATCATCAGGGTTTGAACGCATTCCTCAAGTGACCAAGGCACTTTCCGAGGAAGAAATGGCCGATGTGGAGAAACTTTTGGAAAAAATTGAAGAGGATGATGACGTACAGAACGTGTATCATTCCATGCAAGAATAATCCAAAACCTAGATTGATCAATTCACGTTTGAATCGGTAATGCGGAAAAGTTCATGATTAATGTCTTTGATCCCTAATCTGAACCATTTCACTTCCTTAGTTTCCGGTTCCAAGCCAAAATCATGATAAATAGTAGCCTTGATGTAACTCGGGGTTAAACTTCCATTACCCTTGTAGGTTACGTTAACAAGCCATTCCGTGGTTGAATCATCAGTTGTGGCAATCTCAAACTGTTTGGAACCCAAATATTGACCGTCATGGCCAAATTCATTTTGCTCCCAATTGTCCCAGTTGAAATACAATTGATCTTTACCAACAAACTGAAGAACAAAATTTGCCGAAGGATCGTTCCACTCAAAAACTACTCGGATCATCCTATCGGTGGACACTTCTTTTTCAGTCGCATCTTGAACTAATTCAATAGCCAGCTCGTCCTTTTTTTCTTTGATCAATTTTTCAAAATCAGTGACCAATACAGCATGGGTTGCATTGGTATCCGGCACCAAGAAATTTTCGTTCAACAAATAATTATACCTGCCATAAATATTGGCTGATTTTTGATAAAGACCGTTCTCGTAATAAGATTTGGCCAAACTCGCAAAGGATTGGGATTGATTTGGACTTCTTCGGAATAGTTCTTCATAAACAGAGAGGGCCTCCTTATCAAAATCAGCGTTTTCGTAAACATAAGCCAACGCCCTTAAATATTTTGGATCTGCATGAAGTATTTCTTCACCTTCCTGCACGATGTCTTCCTTAATTGGGCCCTCGTTCCAGTTGTTCAGAAAATAGTGAAGTGCGTCCAAGTAGAAATACGGGAACGTTCCATATATCTTTTTAAAATCTTGGTACGTTTTAACCGCTTCATCATAACTGACGGACTTTTCCAAATCTATAATGTACTGAGGTAAACTTTTATGAACCACTTCTGGTGAGAGTGCATCACCTTGGTAGGTTTTGGGACTGGCCACAATGGGTGACTGGGATTTTAAATTGCCTTGAGGCGAGTAATTAGTGGTCTTGGTATTGATGATAAAAATCCCCCCTGCCGCAATGCTGCCATACTTGGCAGTAGCCATGGGTCCGGCTATTTTTGCTATTCTTTTAATGTTCTGCGTATTTAAAGTAAGGGGGATTTCGTCAAAAATGACTCCATCCACTTCATAAATGGCAGGTCTCGGATTTAATATTGATCCTCTACCTCTTAGATAAATGACCTGCACCGTCTCACCTCTTGAGTTTACATAATCTCCAATTTTAGCTCCCGAAAAACTATGTGCAACAAGTTGCAGCAAATCAGGATTTACACCATAATCTCGACTGATTTCTACAATCTCTATTGCAGTTCCCGATATGCTTTTATCAATGATTTCTCCTCTGGTTTTAATCAGACCTTTGTTTTGATTGTATTCTGTGAATTTTTCATTCTCATTTTTTCTAAATCTCCGATCTGCAATAACATTTACATTTTCCAACTCATTGATTGCTGGAAACATGTTGATGTTTATCGTACTCGTAAAATCGTCAATACTTTCAGAAACGGTTTGCAGACCCAAATGGGAAAACAAAAGTTCATCTCCCACTTTTGCCATGATGCTATAACGCCCAAAAGTGTCAGTTTTAGCACCTGCACTGGATGCGGCAACTACCACATCGACATTGGAAAGTGCTTTTCCATCGCTGAAAACCATTCCCGATATTTCCTTGAAAATGGCATCCCCTACTTTTGTTAAATCCTCAAGTGGGCTAAAGGCCAAACTTTGATCAAGCGACAGCAACGCTTTATCTTTGCTTATGGAAGCAACACTGGTTCCATTTTTAATGGCACTGGTAACCAGGGAAAACGTCATCGCATCCCCTCGGAACTTTTCCCAATTACCTTGACTTGCGTACTTTCTGAAGGAATACCCGGGCTCTTCCGTGGCCGCCAAGACCAAATCAATGTCAGCATCGCCATAAACTTTCAATAATTCCAACCCGATTATAAAATCCCCTTCAACAAAAATATCGAACGGTAAAAGATCAACCGTTTCCAGTCCTCCCTCTGTTTTTATGGTGTGATAAATATTTTTCTTGTTCAATTTTTCCTTGGGAACGATTGTGTTCCCTGCATATAAATTGACCCTCATCAAAAGGCTATCCGATGAGTTTTGAAGCACATGGAATTGAAAGGTGTTCAACCTTCTGGTTTCTTTGTTCACCCAAATTTTGGTCACCAA
>JASBTS010000060.1 GCA_030148305.1 Allomuricauda sp.
AACTGTTTTACAAGGGAGAACAAATCTAACATTGTATCTATTGACCTTCCTTTACTCTTAAAACTTGAATTTTTTGGTTAGTATGCGGATAGTTTTGGCTGTATTTCTATGCTGTGTGATCAAGGTCAGCGCACAGACCTACGAGATTGGTGTGTTTGCCGGAGGTGCCAACATGGTGGGCGATGTGGGAAGGACCAACTACATTTTACCTTCGGGTCCGGCCTTTGGCGGCATCTTTAAATGGAACAAGGGAAAACGGTATGCTTGGAGGGGCAGTGTGCTCTATGGGCAATTTACCGCAGATGATACCAAATCCAGCATGCAATCCCGTCAACAACGCGCCTATGTGGTGGATAATTCGGTTTTGGAATTCTCCGCAGGACTCGAAATCAACTTCGTGGAATACAACCTTCACAAGCTCGGTCCGGCCTTTACACCCTATCTGTACACGGGTTTTACCTATTTTAGGTACGATTTTAATTATTTTGATGCCCTTCAAGTGCAGGATATTAACCAAAAAGACGGTAGTTTTGCAATTCCAATGACGGTTGGGGCAAAATACCGGTTAAGTCAGTTCCTTATCCTTGGGGCCGAAATTGGGGCCAGATATACTTTGACGGACAATTTGGACGCAAGTAATCCCAAAGGTTCCAATTATGAGCAGTTCAGGTTTGGGAACATATTGAGCAATGACTGGTATGTGTTCACAGGGTTTACATTGACGTATACCTTTGGACGCAAGCCCTGCCAGGATTGTTTTCAATAAATAATGCATACGCTAGAGGACCTAAACAAGGATAAGCTTCCAAGACACATGGCCATTATCATGGACGGTAATGGTAGATGGGCCAAAGAACGGGGCAAGCTTCGCGTGTTCGGCCATGAAAATGGGGCCGAGGCGGTAAAGCGCACCGTGGAATCCTGTGTTAAGCTCGGGATACAATATCTTACCCTCTATGCTTTTTCCACAGAAAATTGGAACCGACCCAAAATTGAAGTGGACACTTTGATGAAGCTCCTTGTGACCGCACTGAAGAAGGAGCTCAAAAATCTTAAAAAGAACAACATAAGGTTAAAGGCCATTGGTAGGATGGAAACCCTGCCCGAAAAGGTCCATAAAGAACTTTCGGAAGTCATTTCCAAAACTGCAAATAATACGGGCATGACCGTTACCCTAGCATTGAGCTATGGCTCTCGGGAAGAGATTACATCAGCCATGAGGGAGATTGCGGTCAAAGTTAAAAATAACATAATTTCGCCCGAAAATATTGACGAACAAGTTATAAATACACATCTTTACGCGCACTTTCTGCCTGATGTTGACCTACTTATACGCACCAGTGGCGAATGTAGGATCAGTAATTTTTTACTCTGGCAAATTGCATACGCCGAATTATATTTTATTGATGTATTTTGGCCCGATTTTAACGAGCAGCATTTGGTAGAGGCCATATTAAGTTACCAAAATAGAGAACGACGATTTGGAAAAACTAGCGAACAACTTAACTAAAGGTATTGATAACCTGATACCGGTTTATCTCAGAATTTTTCTTTCCGCAGCATTTTTACTCTTGTCCGGGGCAGGATTTGCCCAAGAGACCAACTTTGAGGATGGTAAGGAATATATTTTGGGCGGATTGACCGTCACCGGATTGCAAAGTTATAACGAGCAAACGGTAAAGACCTATACCGGTTTAAGGGTAGGGCAACCTATAAAAGTGCCCGGGGATGAGATCAGTGCCGTGATCAAAAAGTTGTGGAGCCTGGAACTCTTCAGCAATGTGGAGATGTATTACACCAAGATCGAAGGCAACCAAATTTATTTGGAACTCCATATTCTGGAACGTCCTACCTTGAACAATGTTACTGTTTATGGTATCAAAAAGCGAAAGGTAGAGGACATCATCAACGATACCGACCTTAAAAAGGGAAAGAAGATCACCGAAAGTTTGATTGCCAACACCAAAAACTACCTTCAGAACAAGTATAAAAAGCAAGGTTACCTTAATGCCAAAGTGAGCATTGCTACGGCAGCCGATACCTCTGGCACCAATGTGCAGAACATGGTGGTCAATGTGAATAAAGGAGATAAGGTCAAAATCAGAAAAATCACCTTTGAGGGGAATGATCAGTTGACGAGCAAAAGATTGCGTAAGGCGCTGAAGAATACCAAGAAGAAAAAACTGTTCCGTTTCTGGAAAAAATCAAAATATATTGCCGCTGATTTTGATGAAGATCTTTCCAATTTGGTGGATACCTATGCCGAAAGAGGTTATAGGGATGCCAGGGTGCTTTCGGATACTTTCGTTAAAGTGGATGAGCACAACATAGACCTGACCATTAAAGTGGAAGAAGGGGATAAATATTACTTTGGAAATATTGATTTTGTAGGTAACTCTGTGTATACCGATAGGCAATTGAGCCAAGTTTTGGGTATCAAAAAAGGAGATACCTATAATGGGGTTTTGTTGAAGGAACGTGTGGCGGACGACTCCAAGCCGGATGCTATTGACCTAACCAACCTATACCAGAACAACGGTTATCTGTTCTCCAGCATCAATCCGGTTGAGGTTTCTGCGGTCAACGACACCATCGATTTTGAGATCAGGATCATTGAGGGCAAGGAAACCTATTTGGACCACGTTACCGTAAAAGGAAATGACAAGACTAATGACCACGTAATTTTTAGGGAATTAAGAACACGTCCCGGCCAAAAATATAGCAAGGAAAATATTGTAAGGACCATTAGGGAATTGGGTCAGTTGGGCTTCTTTGACGCCGAACAGATCGTGCCCAACATTGAAAACCCTAACCCTAACGAAGGAACCGTAGATATTGAATACAGCTTGGTAGAATCTGGTTCCAGCCAGATAGAACTACAAGGTGGTTTCGGTGGTGGAGGTTTCATTGGTACTTTGGGACTTTCCTTTAGCAACTTCTCCCTAAAAAATATTTTCAATGGTGAAGCCTATAAACCAGTGCCAATGGGTGATGGGCAGACCTTTGCCCTTCGTCTACAGGCCAGTAGAACCTTTAGGGTCTATAGTTTGAATTTCTCCGAACCATGGTTGGGTGGTAAAAAACCGGTAAGATTCAATCTCTCCCTTTCTAGGACCCAACAATTTGGTACCGGATATACGGAAAGCGGAAGGTTGGATGTGGATAAGTCTCGAGGATTTGCCATTACCGGGGTTTCTGCAGGTTTAGCGAAAAGGGTACAGTGGCCGGATGACTTCTTTACCATTTCCCATGCAGCAAGTTATCAGTTGTATGATTTCAACAACTATAACAGTGGTCTGTTCAATTTCGGTAATGGTAGCTCCAACTCTTTGAGCTATACCCTTGGTATTTCAAGGAGCTCACAAGGTCCGAGCAGGATTTTCCCAATGTCAGGCTCCAATTTTGAACTAACGGCTAAATTCACCCCACCATATTCCTTGTTCAGTTCAAAGGACTACAAACAATTGAAAGAGGATATCGATTCTACTACTGAAAGATTGAATGAACTGCGGATTATAGATAGGAATACAGAAGAAGATTTGGAATACCAACAATTGGGCAATAATTTGGAGAGTATGGAAGAAGAGCGCTTCAAGTTGTTGGAATATTACAAGATCAAATTCAAGGGTGACTGGTATACCACTTTGGTGGACAAGTTGGTGTTACGTACCAATGCCGAGTTCGGTTTCTTGGGAGCTTATAATCACGATATTGGTGATGTTCCTTTTGAGCGTTTTTATGTAGGAGGTGATGGACTTGGAAACTTTACATTGGACGGTAGGGACGTGATCCAGTTGCGGGGATATCAAAACCAATCATTGACGCCTTATGTGACGAATGCCATTACAGGTAGACTTCAGCAAGACGGAGGAACCATCTATAATAAGTTCTCCATGGAACTTCGATATCCGTTGACATTAAAGCCTTCAGCTTCCATATATGCACTATCATTTTTGGAAGCAGGAAATGCCTTCAACAATTTTAATGACTATAATCCGTTTGAATTAAAAAGATCTGCCGGAGTGGGGCTACGTATTTTTATGCCGGCATTCGGACTCTTGGGAATTGATTTTGGTTATGGTTTCGATAGCGATGCCAGACCAGGATCTACCGGACCAAGTGGATGGCAAACGCACTTCATCATCGGGCAGCAGTTTTAATCAAAGGAAAATAGTGTCTTGATCATTTATAAATGATTCATTTTAAATAAATGATTTATTTTGGCACGATATTTTCTATGTAAAATGCGGAATCAAAGATGAATACGAAAGTTCTTTTGTCATTAGTGGTTTTGATGTCGTCCCTTTATGGGTTTTCCCAAACTTCAAGAGGGGTGCGCATAGGATATGTGGATATGGAATATATCCTGGAGAATGTGGAGGAGTACAGGGACGCAACGGAACAACTGAACATAAAGGCCCTTAAGTGGAAACAGGAGATAGAGCTCAAACAAAGTTCCATCGATCAAATGAAAAAAGATCTGATGGCCGAAAAAGTGCTCTTGACGGATGAACTCATCGCTGAACGCGAAGAGGAAATCCAGATTTTGGAAAAGGAAATGTTGGATTACCAACAGGACCGTTTCGGGCCACAAGGGGATTTGGTATTGCAGAAACAGCTTTTGGTACAACCGATCCAAGACCAAGTTTTCAACGAGGTACAAAAAATCGGTGCCAATAAAAGATACGATTTTATTTTTGATAAATCGGCAGATGTTGTAATGTTGTACTCCGAAAAACGGCACGATATCAGTGACTTGGTTTTAAGGGAAATAGCACGGACCAGAAAGGTAAGTGCCTCCAATAAAAAGCAAGACCAGAAAAATCGTTTGGAGCAGTTCAAGGCCGATGAGGAAGAAGCCGATGAGGAGATAAGCGAAGCGCTTTTGGACAGACAGGCCCGGACCGATTCCATTCAGCAGGCCAACGCCAAGGCGGCAGAGGACAAAAGGACGGAACAGTTGAAGCTGAGGGAGGAACGTAAAAAGGCCTACGAGGCAAGAAGACAAAAATTATTGGAAGAACGCGAGGCAAAACGCCAAGCCAAAATAGAAGACCGGAGCAAACCGGAACAGGAAAAGGATTCAGTACAGAACTAAATATTGAAACACTAAATTTAAAAATCAAAATAAGTAACTTTGAGAATCATGAAAAATGTTAAAAGGATTGCGGTAGCCCTAATATTGTTTGTGGCGGCTACGGGTTTTGTAAATGCACAGAGTAAGATTGCCCATATCAACGTACAGCAACTGTTGACTGAAATGCCAGAGATGAAAGCTGCACAGGCCGAATTGAAAAAATTGCAGGAAACCTATACAGCGGACATCCAAGGTTCTATGACAGAACTTCAAAACAAATACAACCAATACTCCAACGAGGCCACTTCCAAAACAGAGGAAGAAAACCAAAAAAGGGCCCAGGAGCTTCAAGGTTTTGAAAAAAATATAGACGATGCCAGAAATGCTGCCATGCAAGCCATGCAACAAAAGCAACAAGAATTGTTTGCTCCAATTTCTGACAAAGCCAAAGCTGCCATTGAAAAAGTAGCTGCTGCCCAAGGGTATGAGTATGTGATCGATGCCAGTCCAGGTTTGAGCTTGATCGTTGCCAAAGGAAAAGATCTTTTGCCTGCCGTTAAGAAAGAATTGGGATTCTAAAAACTTCCCTTCTACAAAATATAGAGAACCGCTCTTCTTAGGATGAAGCGGTTTTTTTGTGCCATAAAACTTTTGTAGCTATTTTTAAGTATGCAAACACCCATCGGCATTTTTGATTCAGGGGTAGGGGGAACCTCCATTTGGAAAGAAGTGGTCAAAATGCTTCCCCATGAAAGCACATTATACCTTGCCGATAGTGCCAATGCCCCATATGGCGAAAAGTCCAAGGAAGAGATTCTCAATCTTAGCATCAAGAATACAGAACTCCTTTTGGAAAAAGGATCAAAGATCATTGTGGTGGCCTGCAATACGGCAACCACAAACGCCATTGATTACCTCCGGGAAAATTTTCCTGTACCCTTCATAGGGATAGAACCTGCCATAAAACCTGCGGCATTTCATACCAGGACTAAAAAAGTGGGCGTTTTGGCCACAAAAGGGACCTTGTCCAGTAGTTTGTTCCATAATACATCAAAACTCTTCGCTGAAGGCATTACCGTGTTGGAACAGGAAGGAAAAGGACTGGTAGAATTGATTGAGGCCAACCAAGTGTATTCCCATAAAATGCAGGAGCTTTTAACCACCTTTTTACAACCTATGTTGGACCAACAAATCGATTGCCTGGTGCTGGGATGTACCCATTATCCCTATTTGATTCCCGTGTTGAAAGAAATGTTACCAGAAAACATCACCATCATCGATTCTGGGGAAGCAGTTGCCAGACAGACCAAGACCATATTGGAACAAAATGGGTTATTGGCACCGAAAACGAATCGCCCAAAACATATGTTGTACACCAACAAGAATGTGGATATCCTGAAAAGTTTTGTAGATGGTCCTGACTGCGAGGTTTCATACCTCGATTTTTGAGCCCTATTTGCGTTTATAGGTCAGATAGGTAAAACTATATGGGTGCCGATCATCCTTCGGATGAAACTCTTCATTTATCAGCTCCCAATTCGTTTCATCAATTTCAGGGAAAAAAGCATCAGCCTCAAAAGTGGCATGAACACGGGTAAGTTCAATGTCGGTAGCCCTATCCATGGATTGCCTGTAAATTTCACCACCACCTATAATAAAAGCGGTTTCTCCATCCTGGACCAAATCAATCGCTTTGGCAAGGGAATGTACTAGGGTACAAGGAAATTTAGGTTGATAATCCTTGTCTCGCGTTATGGCGATATGTTCCCGGTTCGGCAGAGGCTTTGGAAAGCTTTCCAACGTTTTTCGGCCCATAATGATCTTATGTCCCGTGGTAATTGTTTTGAATCGTTTAAAATCGTCAGGAAGGTGCCATACGAGATCGTTGTCCTTGCCCAGGGCGTTGTTCTCCGCGGCGGCGGCAATAACGATCAATCGCTTCATTGATCTTTTTTTTTATTGATGTTGGAAAGGGGAAACTCCGTTTCGATTTCTTTTTGGATCTCTGCAATGCGTTTCTTTTGCAAGGCCACCAATTTTTCGCGTTGGCGGCGTTCCCAGTCCTGTCCCATGAACTTGTGGGTCACAAAAACGTTAAAGGCGTGGATCACGAACAAAAAGGCCCAAAAGGTGATGGCCCAAACAAACCAATTGTAAGATTCGCCATATTTTAGGATCTTGTTGATCAGGACCAAAAAAACACTTCCGATCAAAAAAACCACGAAGTGGGAGAACAACCGTTTCTTTTGTTTGATGCGTTTATGGGCATTCTCCAAAAGCTCGTGCTGCTCAAGGTCCAATTCAGGTGCTTTCTTTTTACCAAATGACAACATGGAATGGCTATCTTTAGCAACAAATATAATTGAATTGTATCCAAATACCCGGTAATGCAAAAACTCAGAAAAAAATTCCCAGTTTTAAACCAATGTATCTATGCGAACACGGCCTCGGCCGGACTTTTAAGTGAAGATTTGATGGAATGGCGGCAAGGCCATGACCTCGATTATCTGATCGGTGGAAGCGAGATGAAGAACAAGGGTTTTGCACACATGCCGGAAATCAAAAAAACGGTCGGGAAATTTTTTCACTGTAAACCTGAGAATGTTTCTTTGGTGCCCAATTTTAGTTTGGGGTTCAATCTGTTATTGGAAGGTCTTTCCAAAGACAAAACCGTTTTGTTGCTGAACAACGATTATCCTTCATTGAACTGGCCCTTCGAAGCCCGAAATTTTAAGCGGGAGTATGTGGATATTGATGAGCACATGGAAGAACAGATCCATGAAAAGCTGAAAACAGGGAAATTTGATATCCTCGCCTTGAGTTTGGTGCAATGGGTGAACGGGGTGAAAGTGGACCTTGACTTTTTAAAACAAGTGAAAAAGGATTTTCCGAATGTGATGGTCATTGCTGATGGAACCCAGTTCTGTGGTATGGAACCGTTCAACTTCGAGGAATCTGGGATTGATATATTGGGTGCCAGTGCCTATAAATGGTTATTGGCGGGGTATGGGAATGGTTTTTTTCTGGTGAAGGATGAGATCAAAGACCAATTTGAACTAAAGGGCATCGGCAACGGTTCCGTGAACAACGATGCCTCCCAACGCAACAGCATCTCTTTTTGCAAGTTCTTGGAGCCAGGTCATTTGGACTCCTTCAACTTTGGTAGTCTGGAATTTGCCCTCAAGTTTTTGGACGAGATAGGGCAGGATAATGTTCAGGCCCAACTTCAAAAGTTATCCAAAAAGGCTATGACGTCATTCTCTGAACTTGGACTGCTTCAACCCTTTGTGAACCAAAGAAAACAGCATAGTACCATCTTTAGCATCAAGGGAGACGAGAAGCTCTTCAATAAACTTTGGGAACAGAACATAGTGGCTTCCTTGCGAGGCGGGGGAGTGCGTTTGAGCTTCCATTTTTACAATACAGAAGAGGAAGTAGATGTCATCGCAACACTTCTAAAACGTTGGATGTCAAAATAATAATTGGTAAAATTCCTCAAGTTAAATTATCAAAAGTAACCCGATTGTAAGGAACATTTTATCAAAATGATAAATCGGTGATAACTAATTGTAAATAAGCAGTTTTATGAATTCCTTTGTCATGGAATTAAAATTTTTGGTACCATGGCAATTAAGAAACAATACCTAAAAAGCAAGCCTGTTTGCAAAGTCACTTTCAGTGTTCCTGCAGATGAGGCGGAGACCGTTGCAGTAGTCGGCGATTTCAACAAATGGAATCCCAAGGGCAGCGGATTGAAAAAGTTGAAGGATGGAACCTTCAAGGGAACTTTTGAACTTCCTGTTGAGAACTCATATGAGTTCAGATATTTGATCGATGGCAATTACTCCAACGATGCCGAGGCTGATCGTTTCCAATGGAACGAGTATGCTGGCACAGAAAATGCCGTATTGGAAGTATAACATTCTAGAAAATGTAATTTTAATGTACCGTCATCGGTTTCCCCAAGCTGATGGCGGTTTTTTATTGGTATTTATACCCGTCACTCTGAACTTGGTTCAGGGTCTCATCACCTTCAGTTTTTGCGATGCTGAAACAATCACCATGGCTATCGGGACAGCATGATCTGACCCCATTTTTTCCTTCAAATAAACATTTTTTTATTCAGGGGTTTCGTTCAGGTACTTTAACCCTTCATAAAGTGCAGGTAGTGGCACCGATCTGTGGTCCTCGGCTTCAAAATAATCCGTTTTTACCTGTAACTTTTCACCCCAGCGATTTTGCATTAGGGCAATAAATCGGTCGTGTCTTTTTTTGTTCCGCTCGTAATTGGCTTCTCCTTGGTTGGCCGTGGCCCAATATAATTTTTTGTTGATGGAGGTCAGTGTCATGGAGGCCATCCTATTTTCCATGGTGGTTTCATCCCACCAAATACTGGGATCAATGGCCAAATAGGCATCAAAAACGCTGTTGGGGTCCAAATAGGCATTTACGGTCAACAAACCCCCAAGGGAGTGCCCGATCAAGGTACGGTGTGGGGCTGCACGATAATGGTTCTCCACATAAGGAATCAATTCGTTTTCTATAAAGTTCAGGAATTTTTTGCCCCCGCCCATGGTGTTGGCACGCTTGGTCTGCAACTTGGTGATGGTGAAATCCCGCTCTCGATCCACATTTTCGATGGCCACCACAATGGTTTCCGGCATCAGATAGTTACGGTTGGTACGGGAACCCATAAAATGGACAATGGCCGAGGTAGTTTTAAAGTGGACATACCCGTCCAATAAAATTATAATGGGATACAGCTGGTCCATTTTCGAAGGGTCGTTGTAAGAGTCGGGAAGACTGACCAAAATAGACCTTTCCTCATTGAGGATGGTGGAGGGTACGGAAATGGAATGCCCCAGTTCTATGGTATTCCTGTCTTGACCCACAACCATTTGTCTGCTGAAAAGGAGAAGGAAAAACAGCGGGATAAGGAATTTTTTCTTCAAGAGAACTCTTGGTTTAAGGAGTATGTTCTATTTCCGTCATAATTTCCCTCACTTTCTCCATATCCTCTTCGGCAACTTGAAGTTCCGTAACAAAGGTGGCCATGTGGCTCATAATCTGTGAGGTGTGTTCGTTGCGCAAAAAACATTGGATGCCTTCAGCTTCCAATCTGCTCTTCAAGGGGAGCAAATCGGTTTCATAATGCGAACTTTTAATGGTGACCCAACTCATAATGTACAATTTTTACGGCTTTTATTGCCCAAATTCTTATGTATTAAAGATAGTTGATATTAGGATGTGGCACAAGGATTTACTTGCAATCGGTTCCAAGGTCTTGGTATTGGAATGGGGAAACGGAACGCTACTTCCTTAAAATTTTTTCCATGGCCTTTCCTTTGGCCAGTTCGTCCACTAGTTTGTCCAGATACCGGATTTTTTTCATGAGTCCCTCCTCCATATCTTCTACCCGATACCCACAGATCACCCCGGTTATTTTGGAAACATTGGGGTTCAATTGGGGTGCTTCCCCAAAGAAGGTTTCAAAATCCGTGCGGTTGTCGATGATCTGTTGCAAGGCTTTTTGGTCGTAGCCAGTCAACCATTGGATGATGGTATCCACCTCCTCCTTGGTGCGACCTTTTTTTTCCGCTTTGGTGATATAATGCGGATATACGCTGGCAACTGCGGTGGTAAAGATTCTGTGTTTGTCCATGGTGGTTGGTTTAGGATAAGGAACCAAAGAGCAATTTAAGTGTTTTTCTCTTTCAGAAATTTGATGATGAGGCCCAATTGCCCCAAATGGTACACATCATGGTGCAACATCCCATTGATGAGAAAACTGTAGGGGTAATCGCCTTTAAAGTCGGTATCGTAATAGGTTTCGGAAAGAAATGCATCTTCCTTGTCTTTAAGCAAAGTGATGAGTTCTGTTAGGGTGTCATCGTACTCCTTTTGGATCTGCTCCCAGCCTTTTTGTTTTAGGATGTTGTTGGGTAACCAATTTTCCGGACAATCGTCCGTTTTGCTGCCTTTACCCGTTTTGATTTTTAACAAGGCCTCTCTTCTCCAAAAAGTGAGGTGCGAAATGGTCTCGGCAATACTGTGGAGGCCTTCCAAAGGCCTTTCAAACACAAGGTTTTCATCCACATCGGCTAGCTTGCTGGCAAAGGAACTGCCCACCCAAGGGTAACCGTCTTGGATTTCCTCAAATTGTGCGATGGTGTATTGGATGATGGAGTTCATGGATTTGTTTTATTAGCTGAAGTTAAAAAAATAAATACAGTCATAATTGATTATGACGGTTTATCCAATTGGGGATTTTACATTTGGGCATGACCCAAAAGGAGACAAAATTGTTGGACTTGTTTGAAGATGCCTATGGTTCCCCTGCCGAACTGGCCGATGTATTAGACTTGGGCATGGAAATGCTTTTTTATGTGGAGGAAGGTGCTTTTTCCCAAAGGGAATTGCAACAAGTGGCTACCGCATTGCGCAAGATTAATGGGGTTTTGAGGGGAAAGTCTTGAGCTCATATTACATCAAAGGCTCATACGGTATGGGTCTTAGTTTTAATGTTAAAGGGTCAACTACCATCTGTTCATATCTTGGCTTGTGACCAATGTTATTGAAAAATGAAATAGTTTTCAATTGGTCAAATTCTAATGATTTATATCCAAAAACGACTTTGGATATAAATTTGGGGTCAAAAGGAACATCCAGGTTTTTTCCATCATTAGCAATTTTTAAATCCTTTAGATTTTTAGAGTGACGGATGTCAAAAACAAGGCGTACTTCTTCCTCATAGTTCCAAATGTTGCTTTTGTTTGTTACCACAAACATGCCCAATTCTCCTCCTCTCATTTTCCTTATATTTCTTTTTTCAAGTAGGTTTTCAGGGTAAACAACTTCCGAAGGACTCCCGCAATAGTCATGTTTTGAGAAATCTATTTCAAAACAGACTTGCGTATGAGATTTTCCATAATGTGCCCACATCAAATAGGACTTTTCAGTAGTATAGGTTTTTGAAAAGCAACAGATATATGTTGATGAAAAGGCTTTTTCAAATGCAATCTTTGTAGCATGTTGAATAAGCTTATATCCTTTTTTAGATAAGCTTTCCCAATCCAAATTCATCAAAAATGGACTATTATCTAAAGGGTCATTGAATTGGTCTGCCCTTGAAAACCTTAGTCTTTGGTTTTCAATTGTACTATAAAGGCCGTCAAAGGAAATAAATCGATATGATTTATCTCGATATGTGTTAAAAAGGGAATCATCCGACATGCTTGTCCCATATTTTCAGAGAAAAAAGATAATCAATTTTTTAAAAGCCTTCTATCAAACCCATCAAAATGGGTGATGATGGGGAGGTCAAAATCGGCATAATCCGAGTTGGTGGAGTTTACGATGACCACATGACCCACTTGGCAATTGAGGGCTGCCTGAACTCCGGAGTGGGAGTCCTCAAAAATAATAGAACCGGCCTTGCCCACGCCCAATCGTTCTATGGCCCTGTCAAATAAGTCGGGGTGAGGTTTTCCCTTTACGGTGCCATCGTTGTACACAATATGCTCCTCGGCAAAATAGTCCAACAGGTTAAATTGGTCTATAAAAAAGTCGACATTCGATTTTCCGGAAGCCGTGGCAATGGCCATGGGAATCTGGTTCACCTTTAAATAATCCAAAAGGTCCAGCGCACCGGGTGCCAGTTCCATTTTGTGTTTCAGACATTCGTTGCGGTACAGCACTTCTTTTTCTTCGGAATACTGATGCACTTCCTCATCGCTAAAAGGGCGTTTAAAGAGAATTTCAAGCGTATCCTTCCCATTGCGGCCATGGATGTAATCCCTTTTTTGCTGTTCGGTCAGGAAAATATGGTGTGCAGCCAAATACGCGTCCCAAGATTTTTCCTGGTATTCGGAATCCCAAAAAAGTGTACCGTTAAAGTCAAAGATTACCCCGCCTTTTTGCATATGCTCCAATCAAATTTACACCGCAACCACCCCTTTAATATGCGGATGCGGGTCGTAATTCATAAGTTCAAAATCATCAGAGGTAAAGGCAAAGATGTCCTTTACTTCGGGGTTGATCTTCATGGTGGGCAAGGGACGAGGGTCGCGACTCAATTGCAGCTCCACTTGCTCCAAATGGTTGTTGTAAATATGGGCATCACCAAAGGTGTGGATAAAATCTCCGGGTTGGTAGCCGCATACTTGGGCCATCATTAAGGTGAACAAAGCATAAGAGGCGATGTTGAACGGTACGCCCAAAAAGATATCGGCACTGCGTTGGTACAATTGGCAAGACAGTTTCCCATCGGCCACATAAAACTGGAAAAAGGCATGGCAGGGTGGGAGGGCGGCCTTTCCGTTGGCCACATTTTCCGCAAAGGATACCGAAGTGTCGGGTAACACGCTAGGGTTCCAGGCAGAGACCAACATACGGCGACTGTTGGGATTGTTCTTCAAGGTGTCCACCACTTCTTGGATTTGGTCAATTTCCTCACTGTTCCAATTGCGCCATTGGTGTCCATACACGGGACCGAGGTCTCCGTTTTCATCGGCCCATTCGTTCCAAATACGTACCCCGTTCTCTTGCAGGTATTGGACATTGGTGTCCCCTTTCAAAAACCACAACAGTTCATATATAATGGACTTCAAATGCAGTTTTTTGGTAGTCACCATGGGAAATCCTTCCGAAAGGTCGAACCGCATTTGATAACCAAAAACGCTCAAGGTTCCGGTTCCGGTGCGGTCCCCTTTTTGGTTCCCGTGTTCCAATACATGTTTGAGGAGGTCGTGGTACTGTTTCATGCGTAATATAGTTAGTTGTCATTTCGAGTGATTTTCCGCTAACGGAAAATTGTATCGAGAAATCAGTTTTCGATACAAAATCCTTTTAGGATTTCACTCAAGCTGACCAGCTGTTATGGTTGTCTTAAATGTCATTTCGAACGAATGTAATGAGGAGAAATCTAAACATCTCGACAGTCCCTTCGACTACGCTCAGGGTACTCAGCTCGATGTGACAAAAAATCAATCCGTCTAAAATACTTCAAGAATGAAATATTAGAAACAGTCTACAAGTGGACTTATGAAAATTTTATTAACGGGTGTGGTTGGGTTAAGGGTGAAAGGTGCTGGGTTAAATGGTATAGGGTGAAGGGTATGAAGTTAAGGGGAAAAGACATTGGGTAAAGGGTTAATGGTTAATGATGGTTGGACTTATTGTATTTTATTAGGGATGCAATCTTTTTTTGTAGCCGTTGGATGTTTTTGATGATTGATGATGTTTCTTCTGAAGGAAGTAAGTTCAAATCTTGGCAAAGAATGAGATGGGTCTCTAATTCGAAGGCCGAGCCTAAACTGATTTGCAAAAATCGAACAAAGTCTTTTTGGGAATACTTGCTGCACCCTTCAGCAATATTGGCTGGAATGGACACTGAACACCTGTTCATTTGGGATACAAGGCCATACTTTTCAGAATCAGGCAAACACTTGGTAATGGTGTAGATTTTTTTTACCAGTACCCTGGCATCTTTCCAAACTTCCAATTCTCGAAAATTTCGCATAATACAATTGCGTTTAATTATCGAGGTTGATATGTTTTATATGAATTGGTCAATAGGACCTTGACCTTTAATTTAACCCTTCACCATTTTACGTTACCCCAAAATCATCCCAGCAATGGTAGCGGAAAGTAAGGAAGCCAAAGAACCACCCAAAACGGCCTTCATGCCGAATTCGGATAAGTTCTTGCGCTGACCGGGGGCCAAAGACCCGATACCCCCAATTTGGATACCGATAGAGGCAAAGTTGGCAAAGCCACAAAGCATATAGGTAGCCATGATCACAGATTTATTGTATGAGAAGTGGACTCCACTGGCCACATTTTTAAGGTCGGCCAGTTGAATGTATCCTATAAATTCACTGGCAGCAAGCTTTATACCGAGCAATTGGCCCATGAGCATTACATCTTCATTCGCTACCCCGATAAGCCACATGAGTGGAGCGAAGACGGTTCCCAAAATAGCTTCAAGGGAAAAACTTTCATACGGGGAATTGGCGGCAATCCAACCGTTGAATGTGGTGATGTCGCCAATCCAGCCCAAAATACCATTGATCATGGCAATAAAGGCCACAAAGACCAATAGCATGGCGCCTACGTTAAGGGCCAATTTCAGACCTTCGGTGGTGCCGTTGGCAATGGCATCCAAAATATTGGTTCCAATTTTTTCGGCGGACACCTTAACATCGGTGTTTACCGCTTCGGTCTGGGGATATAATATTTTTGAAATAACGATGGCACCAGGTGCAGCCATAACAGAGGCGGCCAAGAGGTGTTTGGCGAAAACCAATCGAAGTACGGGGTCATCACCTCCCAAAAACCCGATATAGGCTGCCAATACGGCACCGGCAACGGTGGCCATTCCACCGACCATCACCAAAAGGATTTCTGACCGGTTCATTTTTTCCAGATAGGCCTTGATCAATAGCGGGGCTTCCGTTTGGCCCAAAAAGATGTTTCCGGCAACGGATAGGCTCTCAGCCCCTGAAATGCCCAAACTTTTGGACAGTAACCACGCCATTCCCTTTACTACCCATTGGATCACGCCCAAATAGTAGAGTACAGAGGTTAAAGCGGAAAAAAATATGATGGTGGGCAGTACTTGAAAGGCAAAGATGTACCCAAAGGTATCCATGTCCACTACAAGGCCTTCAAACAAGAATTGGCTACCTGCCCTTGTGAATTCTAAAATGCTCACAAATACGGCCCCTACTTTTTCAAAAGCATATTGCACCACAGGGACTTTTAGTACACCAATGGCAATCAAAACTTGCAAAGAAAGTCCAATTCCAACCGTTTTCCAGTTGATGGCCTTTCGGTTATTGCTGAATAAAAATGATATCAAGATCAATACAGCCATACCCAATGCCCCACGCAAAAGAGTGGTTAAGGTAAAACCTTGGTTGGCAATGATTTCTGGTGATGCCTGAGTAACTAAGTTTGCGGTTGTGGCAACAGTTAAGGAATCGGTTGGCACTGTATTTTGCCCTAGGGCGATGGAACAAATGAACAGAAGAATCAGGAAACTCTTGGTCTTTTTCGCCATGTACTCGTTTATTTTCGCTTGGAAATTTCGTCCCTTAACTTGGCAGCTTTTTCGTAGTCTTCATTGGCCACTGCCTGGTCCAATTCTTTATGGAGTTCTTCTAGGGACATTTCACGGTAGCCATGGGACCCGGCGCCGGATTCAATTTCTACGGTTTCGCCTTCTTGCAGGATTTCATCCACCACAATGTGGTCGTCCTCGTCTTCTTTTTCTTCTTCTTTGGATGAGAATTTCAAGAAGATACCGGCTTTGTCCAAAATGGTCTTGTATGTAAAGATGGGTGCATCAAACCGAAGGGCCAATGCAATGGCATCACTGGTTCGGGCATCGATGATTTCTTCCACTTTATCGCGTTCGCAGATAATGCTGGAATAGAAAACGCCATCCACCAATTTGTGGATGATGACCTGCTTCACCACAATTTCAAACCTGTCCGCAAAATTTTTGAAAAGGTCGTGGGTCAAAGGTCTTGGAGGTCTAATGTCCTTTTCAAGGGCAATGGCAATGGATTGAGCCTCAAATGCCCCAATGACAATGGGAAGTTTTCGGTCTCCGTCCACTTCATTTAAAATAAGGGCATATGCACCGTTCTGCGTTTGACTGTATGATATTCCCTTTATTTTTAACCGTACTAAACTCATAATCTCCTCCTAAAGCAAAAAAGCTGTCCAAATAAGTGGCTTTACCAGTTATCTGAACAGCCCCTTGCAATGGGCAAATTAACAAAATTTAAGCGTTTTGGGCTTTAAATTCCTTTAATTTTTCGATGAGTTTGGGCACTACCTCAAAGGCATCCCCAACAATTCCGTAATCAGCGGCCTTAAAGAAAGGAGCCTCGGGGTCGTTGTTGATGACCACTTTTACTTTGGAGGCACTTACTCCGGCCAAATGTTGAATGGCTCCAGAGATTCCCACGGCAATGTATAGATTACTAGCTACAGGCTTCCCTGTTTGCCCTACGTGCTCTCCATGAGGACGCCAGCCCAAATCGGAAACCGGTTTGGAACAGGCCGTAGCGGCACCCAAAACTTGGGCCAATTCTTCGATCATCCCCCAATTTTCAGGTCCCTTCAACCCGCGACCACCGGACACCACGATATCGGCATCGGCAATGGTCACTTTTCCGGAAACTCTATCCACTTCAACAGATTTAACAGCAAAGTCGCCATCGGTCAATGAAGGATTAAAATCTTCCACACCCGCCGAAACATTATTTTCCACAACTCCGTATGCATTATTTGATACCCCGATTACTTTTACATCGGAGACGATTTCAGTATGGGCAAAGCCCTTGTTGCTGAAAGCCGTTCTTTTTACCACAAATGGGGAAGTGCTATCTGGCGCGGCTACCACATTTGGAACATAGCCTGCATCGATTTTGGTGGCAAGTATCGGTGCCAAAAATTTGGTGTCTGAACTGGAGCTTAAAACAATGACTTTGGCTCCTTCCGCTTTAGCAGCTTGTGCCAAAGCATCGGCATAGGCCTTTGCATTGAAGGTGTCCAGTTTATCATTGGTGATTTTCAAAACTTTGGAAACCCCATAGGTGCCCAAGGTTGCATCGTCCTGTGCATTGAACGTTACAGCCGTAATGGTGGTACCCAAATCTTGGGCCACCTTGTAGGCGTAAGAAGCCACTTCAAAGGCATTCTTTTTAAACTTTCCCTTAAGGGATTCGGTATATACTAGTACTGACATAAAAATTTCTTTAAATTTTTTCCTGAACTTGATTCAGGAACTTTATGACTTTATATGGATTCCGAAATAATCCCGATAAATATCGGGACGGAATGATTTGGCTAGGCCTTAAATCACTTTAGCTTCGTTGTGCAATAGATCTACCAGTTCCCCAACATTATCAGGTCTCACCAATTTAACGGCTCCTTTTGGTGCGGGTTTATCGAATTTTTCATCCTTGGTCAACTGTGGTGCATCTACGGGCTCCAATACATTCAACGCTTTTTGTCTGGCCATCATGATGCCACGCATATTGGGAATGCGTAGATCACTTTCTTCTACCAACCCTTTTTGTCCACCGATCACTAAAGGCAATGAAGTGCTCAGTTTTTCCTTTCCTCCATCAATCTCTCGCAAAGCGGTAGCTTGGGTTCCGTCAATTTCCAAACCGATACAGGTATTTACAAAGTTCATGTCCAATAGAGTGGCCAACATTCCGGGTACCATACCACCATTATAGTCTATGGATTCCCTACCGGCAATGACTAGGTCGTAACCGCCATTTTTGACCACTTCGGCCAATTGTTTGGCTACGAAAAAACCATCCTTGGGCTCGGCATTTACCCTGATTGCCTCATCGGCCCCAATGGCAAGTGCCTTTCTGATGGTGGGTTCTGTTTGGGCCCCTCCAACGGTTGCCACATGCACGGTTGCACCTTGTTTTTCCTTGAACCACATGGCACGGGTCAATCCGAACTCATCGTTGGGATTAATCACAAATTGAACCCCGTTTGTATCAAACTTGGTGTCGCCTTCCGTAAAATTGATTTTGGAAGTAGTATCCGGTACGTTGCTTATGCAAACTAAAATCTTCATATATACTTAAGGTTTATCTTGTCAAATATAGCCAATAATAATTAAATTTATTATGCATGCATAATAAATTTTGTTCTTTTTTTTGATGAAGGGTCAGGCATTGTTCGGTGAGTTTTTGCTATTTTTGCTTGCGTTTTTAAGCACGCCAATTCAATTTATTAGCTCGATTTAATGAAAACACTACAGTTTAGGGAAGCCATTGCGGAGGCCATGTCCGAAGAAATGAGAAGGGATGATTCCATTTATTTGATGGGTGAGGAGGTAGCCGAGTACAACGGTGCCTATAAAGCTTCAAAAGGAATGTTGGATGAATTTGGACCGGAAAGGGTTTTGGATACACCTATTTCCGAGTTGGGCTTTGCCGGTGTAGGCGTAGGTTCTACCATGAACGGCAACAGACCTATCATAGAATTCATGACCTTCAACTTCTCCTTGGTAGGAATTGACCAGATCATCAACAACGCGGCAAAGATTCGTCAGATGTCTGCCGGACAGTTCAACTGCCCTATCGTTTTTAGGGGTCCGACCGCTTCTGCAGGTCAGTTGGCCGCTACACACTCGCAGGCTTTTGAAAGTTGGTATGCCAATTGTCCAGGGCTTAAGGTAGTGGTTCCATCAAACCCTGCCGATGCCAAAGGACTATTGAAAAGCGCTATTCGCGATAACGACCCCGTAATTTTTATGGAGTCCGAGCAAATGTATGGTGACAAAGGTGAGGTGCCAGAAGGCGAGTACACCATTCCATTGGGAGTTGCCGACATTAAGCGTGAAGGTAGCGATGTGACCATTGTTTCCTTTGGAAAAATCATCAAAGAAGCCTACAAGGCCGCCGAAGAGTTGGAAAAGGAAGGTATCAGCTGCGAGATCATCGATTTGCGTACCGTTCGTCCAATGGATATCAATGCCATCATCACTTCCGTTAAGAAAACCAATAGAATGGTGATTTTGGAAGAAGCGTGGCCATTTGGTAACGTGGCAACCGAAATTATCTACCACGTTCAGGACAAAGCATTCGATTATTTGGATGCCCCAATCGTAAAATTGAACACCGCCGACACTCCTGCGCCCTATTCGCCAGTACTTTTGGCGGAATGGTTGCCTAACCACGAAGATGTGATCAAGGCTGTTAAGAAAGTGTTATATAAGTAAGAATAACCCATTTCTAGGGTATATTAGCCCCGCCAGCGCTGTTGGCGGGGCTTTTTTTAGGGAACAGTTTTTGATAAGAAAATACTTTGAACCAAATTTGACCTAAGTTAATCAAAGGAAAGCCTTTGTAGTCTTTCTTTGTGTCCCATAAATCCGAACATGAAAAGAATCCTGACCGTTTTTTTCTTTCTATCCATTATACTTGTATCCGCACAAACCAAAATAGAAGGTATCGTGTTGGATGAATATGGAGCACCGATTTCCTTCGCCAATATCATTTTTAAAAATTCCTCCGAAGGAACCATCACCAATGATAATGGCCGCTTTTATTTTGAATCGGACAATACCTATGATGCCATCAAAGTTTCTTTTATCGGGTATGAGACCAAGGAAATAGAACTTACCCAAAAAGTGAACTACGGTCTTGAGATTGTTTTGGCCGAATCCACTGAGGAATTAAAAGAGGTGGTGGTATATACGGGAAAGCAATCCAAAAAAAACAATCCTGCCATTGACATCCTCAGAAAAATTTGGGCGAAGGAAAGGCAGAACGGGGTTAGGATGTTCAAGCAATACCAATTCGATAAGTACGAGAAAATTGAGTTTGACCTTAATACTATAGACAGTGCCTTGATCAAAAGCAAGCTGTTCAAAGGGCTGGAGTTTATGTTCGAGGATTTGGATACATCCCGAATTACAGGAAAGACCTATTTGCCCATTTTCTTGAACGAGACGTTCTCCAAAGTGTATGGGGACAATGTCATCGATAAGGAAAAAGAGGATGTGTTGGGGAACAAAAACTCTGGGTTTAGTGGTAACCAGGCCATCGCTGCATTTGTGGAAGACCTCTATTCCGACTATGACATCTATGACAATTACTTGAAGTTTTTCGACAAAAGTTTTACCAGTCCATTGTCCAAAACAGGTATTGATGTATACAACTACGTGCTTTCCGATAGTACGTTCATAGACAATAAATGGTGTTACAACATCATCTATTATCCACGTAGGAAAAACGAGCTCACCTTTAAAGGGGACTTTTGGGTGAACGATACCACTTTTGCGATCAAGAAGATCAACATGCAGGTCACCAAGAGTGCCAACATCAACTGGGTAAAGGAAATTTATATTGAACAGGAATTTGATGTGGTCAGCGATTCCGTATTTCTATTGAAGCGGGATTACATGTTGAGTGACTTTAGTTTTTCCAAAAAAGAGGAGTCTAGGGGAGTGTACGGTAAGCGTACCACGGTTTTCGATAACTATGTTTTTGATACCAACCGTTCCGAAGATTTTTACAAGGCAGTTTCGGATCCTTATGATCCACGGGTATTTACCCAGGACAGCATTTTTTGGAAGAACGCGCGACTGGAGAACCTGAACGCAGACGAATCGGGTATCTTCAAATTGTTGGATACCCTGAAGACCGTTCCCAAGTTCCGAACCTACTATGACATTGTCAGTATTTTGGGTTCTGGGTATGTGGAAATCGATAAGTGGAACATCGATATTGGCGATATCTACAGCACCTTTGGATATAACGATGCCGAAGGAATTCGATTACGTGGAGGGGCCCGAACCTATTTTGGGCAGAATGATACGTGGCGATTGGAAGGCTATATGGCCTATGGTTTTGATGACAGGAAGTTCAAGCATGGTTTTTCGGGCAAGTTTTTACTGGATCGGAAGAATAGACTCATCCTATCCGGGGGTAATCGAAGGGATATTGAGCAATTGGGACTAAGTTTGACCAGCACCACTGACGTCATGGGAAGGAGCATTGCCTCATCATCCTTGGTGACCGTAGGCTCCAATAACCGGTTGACCAATATTAACCTTTCCACTTTTAATGTGGAAATGGAACCAGTAAAAAACTTCAGGATAAGTGTGGGTAGTTCGTTCCGTACCCTGAGTTCGGCCTTGCCCGATGCTTTCAGTCTGGATTATGTGGATCCCACTTCTCCAACAGGCATTTCTTCGGAAGTAAAACAATTTGATCTCAATACCACCTTGATCTACACGCCAGGTAAAAAAACCATTGGTTATGGGGTGGAGCGTGTTAATGTGAATGATAACTACAGCACCTTGGTTCTGAATTACACCAAAGGAGTAAGTGGTTTTTTGGAAAGTGATTTCGATTATGAAAAGATCCAGTTCTCCTATCGTCAACCTTGGCAGATTGGTGGATTGGGAAGGTTGACCAGCAGTGTGGAGCTCGGTAAGACCTTTGGGGCAGTTCCTTTGGGACTGTTGAGTGTGGTGCCAGGTAACCAGACCCTTTTCTCTTTGTACAATGCGTTTCCAAACCTTGATTTTTATGAGTTTGTGACCGACACCTATGCTACGGTCCATTTGGAACATAACTTTAATGGACGTTTGTTTTCCAGGATACCATTCTTGCGAAAGTTCAACTTACGTGAAATTGTGGGCCTACGTGGAGCATGGGGTCAACTTTCGGATGAAAATATTGCTTTGAGTGCACCAACCAACATTCCATTGTCCGCACCCGAGGATCAGATCTACTGGGAATACTCTTTCGGGGTGGGGAATATCTTCAAAATTCTGCGGATCGACTTCAATTTTAGGGGTAATTATCTCAATAATCCAGATGCAAGACCATTTGGCATTACAGGAACCTTCGGATTTAATTTTTAATTAATACGAATAAGGCAATTTATGCGCCCTAATCCAGTTGTACTGGTTATTTTTGCAATAAATAAATCTCTGAAATGTCTAAAAAACCACAAGTTACCTTTGATGTGCTCATAGAAATCCCAAAAGGTAGTAGAAATAAGTACGAATACGACTTCACCCTTCACAAGATCCGTTTTGATAGAACATTGTTTTCGTCCATGATGTATCCTGGCGATTACGGTTTTGTTCCGGAAACCTTGGCTTTGGACAAAGATCCGCTGGATGTATTGGTATTGGCCACAGAGCCCAGTTATCCAATGGTGGTGATGGAAGTCAAACCGGTAGGTGTTTTCCATATGACCGATGAAAAAGGCCCTGATGAAAAATTGATCTGCGTTCCGGTATCCGATCCCATATGGAGCCAGAGGGAAGATATCAGCGAGCTGAACCCACACAGATTGAAGGAAATTGAACACTTTTTCCAAGTGTACAAGGATTTGGAAGAAAAGAAAGTAGATACCGGTGGTTGGGGCGATGTGAACGAAGCCATTAAAATTTACCACGAATGTGTACAACGCTATGAAGAAAGCGAACACAAAAAGAAACGCACCTACACCATATAGGTAATAATAACTTTAAAAAAATGCGCTTTTCATTATTAAAAGCGCATTTTTTTTATTACTTCGTATTTTACTACATTAGCTGCCATTAAAAAATACTAAACAACTCAATCTATGGATTTAATAGTTAAGTTTTTGCCCGTTTTTGGTATCCTGGGCCTATTGTACGTGTTCTTTAAAAACGTATGGATCTCCAAGCAGGAAGTTGGGGATGAAAAAATGGCAAGGATTGCCAAGAACATTGCCGATGGGGCAATGTCCTTCCTAAAGGCAGAATACAAAATACTCAGCATTTTTGTGGTGGCCGTGGCCGTGTTGCTTTTCCTTAAGGGAAGCAATGAGGAAGGCTCCAATGGAATGGTGGCCGTTTCCTTTGTGGTAGGTGCCATTTGTTCCGCACTGGCCGGATTTATTGGAATGAAGGTGGCCACAAAGGCCAACGTGAGAACCACGAATGCTGCTAGGACCTCTTTGGGCAAAGCCCTTGAAGTGGCCTTTGCCGGTGGAGCCGTAATGGGACTTGGTGTTGTGGGCCTAGGTGTTTTGGGGTTGAGTACCTTATTCTTGTTGTATAGGGAAATGTGGCCAGGTGCAGATAATCTGTCCATGGTCTTAAACGTACTTACAGGATTCTCCATGGGGGCATCCTCAATAGCATTGTTTGCACGCGTTGGTGGTGGTATTTATACCAAAGCTGCCGATGTTGGAGCGGATTTGGTAGGAAAAGTGGAAGCAGGAATACCAGAAGACCACCCTTTGAACCCTGCTACCATTGCAGATAATGTGGGTGACAATGTGGGTGATGTGGCCGGTATGGGAGCGGATCTGTTCGAATCGTATGTGGGCTCCATTATTGGTACAATGGTTTTGGGGGCGTTTATCATAACCCCTGATTTTGAAGGACTGGGAGCTGTTTACCTTCCATTGGTATTGGCTGCCGTTGGTATTGTAATGTCCATCATTGGAACCTTCTTTGTGAAAGTTAAGGATGGCGGGAATCCCCAGACAGCCTTGAACATTGGCGAGTTTGGTTCAGCCATTTTAATGGTAATAGTTTCTTATTTTATAATCAACGCTATGATTCCAGAAACCGTTGAAGGGTTACCATACGGAGCAATGGGAATTTTTTGGGCTACCATAGCAGGTCTTGTTGCCGGCTTGGGTGTTGGTAAAATAACGGAATATTATACAGGTACCGGAACCAAACCGGTGAGCTCGATCGTACGTCAATCTGAAACCGGGGCCGCAACAAACATTATTGCAGGTCTTGGGGTAGGAATGATGTCGACCATGGTCCCTATCTTATTGATAGCGATCGCTATTTTGGTTTCGCATCATTTTGCGGGCCTATACGGAATTGCTATCGCAGCCGTTGGAATGTTGGCCAATACAGGTATCCAACTGGCCGTTGATGCTTATGGACCTATCTCCGATAATGCCGGGGGAATTGCGGAAATGGCAGAACTACCACATGAAGTCCGTGAACGTACCGATAAATTGGATGCAGTTGGTAACACTACTGCTGCCATTGGTAAAGGTTTTGCCATAGCTTCGGCCGCTTTGACCGCTTTGGCGTTATTTGCTGCATTTATGCAGGTTGCGCATGTCTCTACCATTGATGTTTCAAAACCAAAGGTAATGGCAGGCCTTTTGATCGGGGGAATGTTGCCCTTTGTGTTTTCGGCCCTTTCCATGAATGCGGTAGGGCGTGCTGCAATGGCCATGATAGAAGAAGTTCGAAGACAATTTAAGGATATTCCACAACTCAATGCTGCTTTGGCCGTAATGCGTAAGTATGATTCAGACATGTCCAAGGCAACTACTGAGGACAGGGCTATTTTTGACGCGGCCGATGGCCATGCCGATTATCAGAAATGTGTGGCTATTTCTACCAAAGCCTCGATCAAGGAAATGGTCTTGCCCGGATTATTGGCAATAGCGGTGCCCGTTGCCGTTGGTTTTATAGGACGTGCAGAGATGCTTGGGGGTCTCTTGGCCGGAGTAACCACTTGCGGGGTATTGATGGCCATATTCCAATCCAATGCCGGTGGAGCATGGGACAATGCAAAGAAAATGATTGAGGCTGATGGACGAAAAGGAACCGATGCCCATAAGGCCGCAGTTGTTGGGGACACCGTTGGGGATCCTTTTAAGGATACTTCTGGTCCATCATTGAATATTTTACTTAAATTGATGTCCGTTGTGGCTTTGGTGATCGCTCCAAGTTTGGTGAGCCTTTCTTCTGATGATATGGCAATGGTAAAAGAGGAAGTTTCCGTTACCATTTCTTCTGACGATATGAAGGAAACCAAAGAAGTTGAAAAGCAAATCCGAGTGGAGGTAAGCAATACAGAAGAAGGAGCTTATAAAGCGATGGTGACCTCAAGTACCACGATCAACGGTGAAACTGTTGAGGAAGTGGAAGAGTTCACTGCAAACTCCAAGGAAGAACTTGAAAAAAAGATTGAAGAATACAAGAGTGCTAGGGCAAAGAATTAGCTCTCGCTTTAAAGTAAAGCTGAAAAAACCACGCCTTGGCGTGGTTTTTTTATTCTTCAATTTTGGGTATAGATTTCTCAATCGTCTTTGCAATCCTCATTTCGAAATGACCTTTCTGCCAAGTTTCATTTCACAAAGTTTCTTCCAACACTTGTCATTTCGAACCGACCTTGGGAGTGTGAGAAATCTAACATTCTCAATGACTAATTCAATTTAAAGGTAATCGGAATAGCATAAGGAACCTTTACTGGCGTACCTCGCTGTTTCCCAGGGGTCATTTTAGGTAGCTTAGAAATAATACGACCGGCCTCCTTTTCCAAGCTTTCATGTGGGCCACGTAGTTTCACATCGCCTATGCTGCCATCTTTCTGTACGGTAAAAACAACACTTACCCTGCCTTGTAAACCCATTTCTTGTGCCAATTCAGGATAACGGATGGTCTTGTTGATGTGTTTGAGCATCATTTCCTGAAAACAGGCTTTTTTTGCCTTTTCATCGGGTTCATTTTCACAACCTGGGAAAACAGGTGCATTTTCAATGGTAATGAACGGCACCATATCTGGAATGTCATCATCTGCAACCTCAATGTCTTCAACATCTACTATTTCAGTATCTTGATTGGTATCTTCTGCTTCAATAACAGATTCTTCAATCTTTTCTTCGTCATCGGCTATCTTGATTTCCGGTGGGGTTTGGATTTTAGGTTTCGGAAGTTCCATTTTTTGAATGGTAATAGGTACTTCCTCTGGTGGCAGTAAATGGGGGTCATTTAGTCCAATGTCCCATTCGGATATTTTGTCGTAGCTTTTCCATTCTAACGCCATATAGGCGAGTAGGAGAACACAGGTCATCCCTATGGAAAAATAGAGTTTACTGTTCCTTTTCAGGTCTAATTGCGGATTTTTCTTTGGTTCCATGATTTTCAAATTTTTGGCCACAAGGGCGTAGTTAATAGTTATGGATATAATCTGAATCCTAAACTAGTTTGAAAATCAACCTATTAAAAGTAGCAATGAGGGAATGGATGGTTTGGGTGAGGGAACTGGATTTTTATTTTAATCCACTATGGCTTGATAAACCAAAGACCGCAATTTTCCATGGTCGTCAATGTCACCTGAAGGAATCAATTGGGTGAAATAAACCACGGTTAATTCTTCTTTCGGATCTACCCAATACGTTGAATGATAAGCACCTCCCCAACCATATTCGCCGACAGTTCCGGGAGTGCCTCTATCCCCTAAATCTTCAACAACGGAAAAGCCTAGGCCAAACCCGGTTCCACCAACCCAAGGGAATGATGCATCACCCAAATGGTTTACCGTCATCAGTTCAACGGTTTTTGGAGATAAAATACGCTTTCCATTATAAATCCCTCCGTTAAGCATCATTTGAAGGAATTTGGTATAGTCCAGTGATGTGCTCAAAAGGCCAGCCCCGCCTGAAAAGCTTTTTCGGGGTCCATCCACATAAGCCCCTTGACCCACCATTCCACCTTGTTCTGGAGCGCGTTCCAATCCATTGTCTTTGGGGGAATACACAACAGCCAAACGATCCTTTTTTTCTTTTGGCAAATAAAAATGGGTGTCGGCCATTCCCAATGGCCCGATAATGTTCTCCTGTAAAAAAATATCCAATGGTTTGCCTGATATTACTTCGATCAGTGCACCCAGTATATCGGTGTTGTAGCCATACACGAATTGTTCCCCTGGTTGCGATTCGAAAGGTAGTCCGGCCATTCTCGTAACGGTTGCCAAAATAGGTTCTTCCCGATCGGCAAAATACCATCCTTGAATTTTGGCTTTTTTCCATTGGTCTGCGGCAATTCCTTCGCCATAAGAAACACCAGAAGTATGGGTCAATAAATCTCTAATAGTTATGGGCCTATTGCTTTTTACCACCTCATAAGTGCCATCTTCCTTGGTCACGGCTACCTTGGTTTCCATAAAGGCTGGGATATATTTGCCAACAGGATCCGAAATCAAAAGTTTCCCTTGTTCTTGAAGGATCATGATGCCAACACTTACAATGGCCTTGGTCTGCGAGGCAATTCTAAAGATGGAACTATCCGTCATGGGAATTTCACGCGCAATATCGTTTTTGCCAAAGGATTCAAAATAGGCTATTTTTCCTTTACGGGAGACAAGTATAACTGCACCTGGTAGTTTGTCATGATCAATATAATCTTGAAAGGTGCGGGTCATGACCTGCAGTCGTTCCGATGACATTCCCACCTCTTCGGGTGCAACTTTTACCAGTTCTTGGGCATGCGCATTGAAATATAAAAATAAGCTGAGGAGAATAGTGGAACATTTGAGAAGTCGATCAATTTTCATCGGAATAAATTTTGATTAAGATACAAATGTTTGGTAACCCAAGCTATATTGGATGTAATGAAAGATTGTTTTAAAACAACCCATGGATCTCCGCATCAATGCGGTTGATCACCACCCCAAGATCTTCGGGTTCAGCCACAAAATCGAGATTGTCCACATCAAAAATGAGCAATTTCCCTTTTTCATAAGTATTGGCCCAAGCCTCGTAACGTTCGTTCAATCGGCTGAGGTAATCAATGGAAATTGAATTTTCATAGTCCCTACCGCGCTTGTGGATTTGGTTAACCAAATTGGGAATGGAACTGCGTAGATAGATCAATAGATCAGGTGGTTGCACTAAACTCTCCATCAATTCGAAAAGACTGCGATAGTTCTCGTAATCGCGGTTGGTCATCAGTCCCATGGCGTGAAGGTTGGGGGCAAAAATGTGGGCATCCTCGTAAATGGTACGGTCTTGGATCACATTTTTACCGGTCTCCCTGATTCGTAGGATCTGGCGGTATCTACTGTTCAAAAAGTAGATCTGCAGGTTAAAGCTCCATCGCTCCATTTGGGTGTAAAAGTCGTCCAAATACGGATTGTCCACTACGTCCTCAAAATGGGCTTCCCACTTGTAATGTTTTGCAAGTAAGTTGGTTAACGTGGTCTTTCCGGCGCCAATGTTGCCTGCTACCGCAATATGCATAGGGTGATTGTGTTTTATTGGTGTTTGTTGATTAGGGAAAATTCTAATCGCCGCAATATACAAAGTATATCTACTTGACGAAAAAAAACTGGTTGAAATGGTGATAGTTCATAACGGTACAAAACAAAGTTTTGAAATATGTTTCAAATATGTACTTTTGCTCATCGAACGAGGAAAGATTTGACTGATTGCAACCTCTAAAAAATGCTAAAGCAGTTTTGTTCTGAATGCACTTCAGGCATCTCATATGAGATGTAAAACGCCTTAGAGCCTTTCCGTTAGAGCTTTCCCATAAAGTAGTACAATGCCATATTTATTTACATCAGAATCTGTTAGTGAAGGACACCCGGATAAGATTGCAGATCAAATCAGTGATGCCCTTTTGGATAATTTTTTAGCCTTTGACCCCGAGAGCAAAGTGGCCTGCGAAACTTTGGTAACGACCGGACAAGTGGTGCTGGCAGGTGAGGTTAAGAGCCATACCTATGTAGACTTGCAAAGTATTGCCCGAGAAGTGATCAATAAAATCGGTTACACCAAAGGGGAATATAAGTTCAGCGGGGATTCCTGTGGGGTAATCTCCTTGATCCACGAACAATCACAGGACATTAACCAAGGGGTAGATCGCGGTAGTAAGGAAGAGCAAGGAGCCGGTGACCAAGGGATGATGTTCGGTTATGCCACCAAGGAAACGGCCAATTACATGCCGTTGGCTTTGGATATATCGCACAAGATTTTGCAAGTGCTTGCCGATATGCGCAGGGAAGGGGATAGAATTTCCTATTTGAGACCCGATGCCAAGTCCCAGGTAACCATCGAATATTCCGATGATAACGTGCCTCAGCGTATTGATACCATTGTGGTTTCTACCCAGCATGATGATTTTGCGGATGATGAGGTAATGTTGACCCAGATCAAGAAGGATATCATCAACATTCTCATTCCAGAGGTGAAAAGTCTTTTGCCAGAGGATATCCAGAAACTCTTCAACGACAAAATCAAATACCATATTAACCCAACAGGTAAGTTTGTGATCGGGGGTCCACATGGCGATACCGGATTGACCGGTAGGAAGATTATTGTGGATACCTATGGTGGCAAGGGTGCCCATGGGGGTGGTGCCTTTAGTGGAAAAGACCCGAGCAAGGTGGACCGAAGTGCCGCTTATGCCGCACGCCATATGGCAAAGAACCTTGTAGCTGCGGGCGTGGCCGATGAAATTTTGGTACAGGTCAGTTATGCCATCGGCGTGGTAGAGCCCACTTCTATTTTTGTGGAAACCTATGGTTCATCCAACGTAAAGTTAAACGATGGCGAGATTGCCAAAAAAGCTGCGGAGCTTTTTGATATGCGACCTTTTGCTATTGAGGAGCGTCTTAAGCTTAGAAACCCTATCTATTTGGAAACTGCTGCTTATGGTCATTTGGGCAAGGAACCCCAAACGTTGACCAAGGTATTCGAATCTCCCTACAACGGAAGAATCGAAAAAGAAGTGGAGCTGTTCACTTGGGAAAAACTGGATATGGTGGACAAAGTGAAAGCTACGTTTGGCCTTTAAAAATTTAACATCAGTTATAAAATAGAAAAAGAGCCTTGATCAAGGCTCCTTTTTTTATTGTCGTACCCAGCTAACTTTAGTAGCTTTAAAGCTCAAAATTGGAAAAGATGAAAAAAGCATTCAAAATCCTAATCTTAAGTATTGGTGTATTGCTCGTAGTGGTGAGCTGCAAGAAAAAGGGAACGGTGGAAATGGGACCCACCACCAATTATGTTGCCGAACATTACACGAAAAAGGAAGTGGATATTGTCATGCGGGATGGGGTAAAACTCCATACCACCATCTACTCGCCAAAGGATACGTCCAAAAAATATCCAATTTTGATGCAGCGTACACCATACAGTTCACAACCTTATGGCGAAGATAATTTTCGACCCAAAATTGGTCCCAATGAAATTTTGATGAAAGAAGGGAACATTATTGTATACCAAGATGTACGTGGTCGTTGGCTCAGTGAAGGACATTACGAAAATATGAGGGCCTACATCCCCAATAAAACGTCCAATGATCAAGTCGATGAAAGTTCCGATACGTATGATACCATTGATTGGTTGGTAAACAATGTGGAAAACAATAATGGAAATGTTGGGGTTTGGGGTATTTCGTATCCCGGTTTTTATGCCACTTACGCCACTATAGATGCGCACCCAGCTTTGAAGGCAGCATCGCCACAGGCGTGTATCGGCGATTTCTTTTTCGATGATTTCCACCACAACGGGGCCTATTTATTGAGCTATTTTAGGGCGACTTCCTTGTTCGGAACGCCAAGGCCCAATGGCGACCAACCCATTGATACAGCTTGGTACACCTTGCCAAGTCTTCCAACCGAGGACCAATACCAGTTCTTTTTGGATGCAGGTCCCTTGAAGAACTTGGACCACTTTTTTGAATACGAAACCGCCGATACGCCCACCATGCGACCAGAAGGGGTTACCGATGATTATTTTTGGAACGAATTGAAGGACCATCCCAATTATGATGCAATGTGGCAGAGTAAGGGCCTTATCCAACATTTGAAGGATGTGAAGAGCAGCGTGGCTACCATGATTGTAGGAGGTTGGTTTGATGCGGAAGATCTTTCCGGGCCGTTGGAAACCTATAAAAACATTGAAAAATACAACGAGGGCAACTACAATACTATGGTTTTTGGTCCATGGGATCATGGAGGCTGGGCTCGTACTGTAGACAGAAATGTGGTAGGCAACTACTATTTCGGGGATTCCATTTCGTTGTTTTTCCAGAAAGACATTGAAACCAAGTTCTTCAATCACTTTTTAAAAGGAGATGGAAGTCCAAATTCAGGACTTCCGGAAGCCTATGTTTTTGATACGGGAAGAAAGGAATGGAAGCAATATGATACTTGGCCGCCAGCCAATGCATCCAAACAGACCATGTACCTTTCCGAAGATCAGGAATTGACTTCGGAACCAAAATCTACCACTGGGATTCAGTTCATCAGCGACATTAAAAAACCGGTGCCGTATTCCGAAGACATCAAAACCGTTTTCACCCCAAGAAAATATATGACGGACGACCAGCGTTTTGCGGCCCGCCGGTCCGACGTATTGGTTTTTGAAACAGAACCTTTGACGGAAGATTTGACCTTGGCTGGGGATATTTTGGCCAATTTGAAGGTGGCCACCACAGGTACCGCGGCCGACTGGATCGTAAAGGTCATCGATGTACACCCATCAGATGCGGAGACCAATGAAGAAATGCAGGATCACTTGAAGATGAGCAACTATCATTTAATGGTGCGTAGTGAAGTGATGCGTGGTCGGTTCCGAAACAGTTTCTCCGATCCGGAGCCTTTTGTGCCCAATCAAAAGACCGAGGTGGATATCAAACTTCAGGATGTGTTCCATACCTTCAAAAAGGGGCACAGGTTACAGGTTCAGGTGCAGAGTACTTGGTTCCCGCTCATCGATTTGAACCCACAGACCTATGTGGACAATATCTTTAACGCGGACGAGTCCGATTTCAAAACACAGACGCATACCGTTTTCACAGATTCGAACATTGAGTTTACGGTGCTGAAATAGTCAGCACCTTTTGTTCTAAGGAACCAAAGGGACTTCTTTGATGAAAATTTTCCAAAAGATTAGGAAAATCCATCTTTCCATCAGTATCTTTGTCCCTCGAAGTTCAAACACGTATTGAAAAGTTATCAAGAAAGGTGGAGGGAATAGACCCGGTGAAGCCTTAGCAACCCTTGACGTCCAATGTCATGAAGGTGCTACATTCTATCCCATTGGGAATAGATAACGCAACAGGTAGTTTCTGCCCCACTTTCTTATAACCATAATTATTTATTAAATCTTGACCCATTGGGTCACACATTGCATTATGGATATAAGGCATTTGGCCATAGAAAATTTTAAAACGATCAATGGATCGATACAGGACCTACAATTATCCTATCAGTTGTTCGGGCAGCCCCTTCATTCGGCGCCCATTGTTCTGGTGAACCATGCCCTTACCGGTAATTCCAATGTTGCTGGGGAACAAGGCTGGTGGTCCGATTTGATCGGGGAAGGAAAATGTATCAATACCGATCAATACACCATTTTGGCTTTCAACATTCCTGGGAACGGTTATGATGGCTTCGTGATCGAAAACTATAAGGATTTTGTTGCAGGCGATATCGCCAAGATCTTTCTTTTGGGATTGGACCGATTGGAAATTCCTAAATTGTACGCCATCATCGGAGGTTCTTTGGGTGGCGGGATCGCTTGGGAAATGACTGCTTTGAATCCCAATATTACCGAACATTTGGTAGCCGTGGCATCGGACTGGAAATCTACGGACTGGCTCATTGCCAACTGCCAGATCCAGGAACAATTCTTGGTCAATTCCAAACAACCGGTGCATGATGCCCGTATGCACGCCATGTTGTGTTACCGCACACCGGAATCGTTCAAGGAACGGTTCAAGCGGAGCACCAATGAGGAGCTTCAGGTGTTCAACGTGGAGAGTTGGTTAATGCACCATGGCAAGAAATTGCAGGAGCGCTTTCAATTATCGGCCTATAAGCTGATGAACCAATTGTTGAAGACCATCGACATTACCCGTAACGGGGACGATGCCTTCAAGGTCTTGCAGGAAAGTGATACCAAGATCCATATCATCGGGGTCAATTCCGACCTCTTTTTCACTGCGGAAGAAAACCGTGAGACCTTCAAACGTCTGGCTAGGGCCAATGCCAATGTCACCTATGGCGAAGTACAGTCACTCCACGGCCACGACGCCTTTTTGATGGAGTTTGAGCAGTTGGAAAAACTGTTGGAGACCGTTTTCCAGAAGAATGGAAAAACGGAACGCATCAAAGTGTTGAAGTTTGGTGGAAAATCCCTTGCCAATGGCGAAGGCATTGAAAGGGTGTTGAAGATCATTACCAAAAGGGCCAAAGCCAATGAACATTTTGCCGTGGTGGTTTCCGCTCGCGGAAAAGCCACGGACGAACTGGAAATTTTGTTGGAGAAAGCGGCAGGGGGAGAAGATTTCAAGGAAGACTTGGAAGCTTTCGCCATCTATCAAAAAAATGATTTTAAAGGGGTTGATATAGGGGATGAACTCAAGACCATAGAACGTATCCTAAATGGGGTTTCCTTGACAGGTGATTACAGCCTGAAGACTAAAGATGAAATCCTATCCTTCGGGGAATTGATCTCTGCCAAAGTAGTAACATCACTTTTGAACCAATCCGGTTTGAAGGCGGAACGGTTCGATTCCCGTAAATTGATCAAGACGGACGATACTTTTAGCAATGCTGAGGTAGATCAAGGGGCATCCAAAGAAAATGTGATTCGCTATTTTCATCAATTAAAGGCCGATACCATTGCAGTGGTCACCGGTTTTATCGGATCTACAAGTGATGGGGCCACTACCACTTTGGGTAGAAACGGGAGCAACTATTCCGCAGCCCTTTTGGCCAACTTTTTGGATGCCGGGGAATTGATCAACTATACCCATGTGGATGGCATTTTTACGGCCAATCCCGAGTTGGTGAAGGATGCCAAATTGATTGATGTGATCTCCTATAGCGAGGCGAACGAGTTGGCCAATTTTGGGGCCAATATCTTGCATGCGAAGACCATCATCCCATTGATCGAGAAAAATATCCCGTTGCGTATCTGTAATACTTTCAATGATGATAATGAAGGCACCTTAATTGGCCCCAAAACGGATAATGGGGGAATCAAATCCCTTTCGGTGTTGGACAATATGGCACTCATCAACCTAGAAGGAAGAGGGCTTTTGGGCAAAGTTGGGGTAGATATGCGGATTTTTAGGGCTTTGGGCCAAAACGACATCAGCGTGGGCATCATTTCACAGGGATCGTCCGAAAGAGGTATCGGTTTGGTAGTGGATGCTTCCAAAGCGGACAAGGCCAAAAAATTGTTGGACCTCGAATTTGAAACGGATTATTCGTCCCAGGACATCAACCAGATTACGGTAGTGAAAGATGTTTCCGTTATTTCCATTGTGGGAATGGATCTGAGCAGTTTCCATAAACCTTTCAATGCCTTGGCCAAAAACCAGGTAGTTCCGTTACTTTTCAACAATACTGTAACCGGAAAGAATGTGAGTATGGTGGTGCGTAAATCCGACTTGACGAAAGCGGTGAATGTGGTGCACGGGCAGATTTTCGGTATTGCAAAACGCATCAATTTGGCTCTGTTCGGACATGGAAATGTGGGTGGCACCTTGATTGATCAGATCTTGGGCTCTGAAAAAAGTATTGAGGCGCGAAAAGGTATTGATCTTCGGGTTTTTGCCGTGGCCAATTCCCGAAAGGTATTGTTGGATGCATCAGGGATTGGGACCGACTGGAAAGAACGTTTGGAAAAAGAGGGCAAACCCTACCAGATTGCTGACATCATTTCATTCGCCAAACAACATCATTTGGAAAACCTCATTGCTGTGGACAATACGGCCAGTAGTGCCTTTGTGGAAAATTATGAACCGTTCATCAAGCATGGGTTTGATTTGGTATCCTCCAATAAAATTGCAAATACACTGAGTTTTGAGCGATACAAATCCATCCGAAAGTCATTGGATGCCAATCAAAAACAGTATTTGTACGAAACCAATGTTGGGGCCGGTCTTCCCTTGATCGATACCATTAAGTTGCTACACCTTTCCGGGGAGAACATTACCCGGATCAAAGGGGTGTTCTCTGGATCGTTAAGTTATATTTTCAATACTTTTTCGGAAAAAGAGGCCCAATTTTCGGACATTGTAAAGGAAGCGATGGCCAAAGGATACACCGAGCCCGACCCACGGGAGGACCTTTCAGGGAATGATGTGGGTAGAAAACTCTTGATCTTGGCCAGGGAGCTGGACCTGCAAAATGAGTTTTCCGATATCCAGATCCAGAACCTGATTCCAGAAGAGTTACAGACTCTGGATTTTGAGGATTTCAAAGGACGAATTGGGGAAATGGATTCAGTCTATGCCGATGTAAAGGGGCAACAAAAAGAAGGCCATGTGCTGCGATATGTTGGGGATTTACATGGCGATTTGCAACAAGACAAAGGAATATTGGAAGTGAAATTGGTATCGGTTCCCAAAGAAAGTGCTTTGGGACAAGTGAAAGGTTCCGATTCCATTATCGAAATTTATACAGAATCCTATGGTGAGAATCCTTTGGTAATCCAAGGTGCTGGAGCAGGTGCCGCGGTGACTGCCAGAGGCGTATTTGGTGATATATTAAGAATAGCAGAGAAGATATGAGTAACAACAGAAAGCAGTTTGAAACAGAAGCGATTCGCACGCAAATGGAGCGTAGCCAATATTTGGAGCATTCCAGTCCTATTTACCTAACTTCCAGTTTTGTATTTGAGGATGCCGAGGATATGAGGTCTTCGTTCGCGGAAGAAAAGGAAAGGAACATTTATTCCAGGTACTCCAACCCCAACTCCTCAGAATTTATAGATAAGGTATGCAAAATGGAAGGAGCGGAAAGCGGTTTTGCCTTTGCATCGGGCATGGCAGCGGTGTATTCTACCTTGGCGTCCTTGTTGAACACGGGTGACCATGTGATTTCATCGAGCAGCATTTTTGGATCCACACATACCTTGTTCACGCAGTTTTTTCCCAAATGGAACATCACCACTAGCTTTTTTGATGCCAATGATTTGGCCAGTATAGAGAATCTGATCCAACCGAACTCCAAGATTCTTTATGCAGAATCCCCCACGAACCCCGGGGTGGATGTGTTGGACCTTGAGGTGTTGGGAAGTATTGCCAAAAAACATGGGCTCATTTTTATTGTGGACAATTGTTTTGCTTCTCCCTATCTGCAACAACCCATTAAATTCGGGGCCGATTTGGTCATCCATTCCGGTACCAAATTGATGGATGGGCAAGGAAGGGTGCTGGCAGGCATTACTGTGGGGAGCAATGAGCTGATGGACAAAGTGTACCGTTTCTCAAGAATCACTGGACCGGCCCTTTCACCCTTCAATGCATGGGTATTGTCCAGAAGTTTGGAGACCTTGGCCATTCGTGTGGACAGGCATTGCTCCAACGCTTTGCAATTGGCAACTTTTTTGGAAAATCATCCACAAATAGCATGGGTAAAATACCC
>JASBTS010000185.1 GCA_030148305.1 Allomuricauda sp.
CAATACGGAGGACCAGGAACGGAATTCAGTGGCTATGCCGATGGGGTTTATGTAAGTGAAAAACCATTGGATCTATTCGAATATCAATCCCACAACCCATTTGCCTATAAACCTGGAGGTTTTGCCAGAGGTGCAGGCCATGGGGCAACCTATCAGGATACCTATGGAAATTGGTGGCATGTATCAACCATCATCCTAAACCAAAAGAACAATTTTGAGCGCCGGATAGGAATTTGGCCGGCAGGTTTTGATAAAGACGATGTCATGTACTGCAACACCGCTTATGGGGATTACCCAACCTATCTTCCTAAGGAAAATGCAGACCACATCAAGGGACTCTTCACTGGCTGGATGGTGCTGAATTATAACAAGCCTGTCCAAACCTCTTCCACCTTGGGAGGTTATACTTCCAATTACGCTGTGGATGAGGACATGAAGACCTATTGGAGCGCCAAAACCGGAAACAAAGGGGAATGGTTCCAAACGGATCTCGGCGATATTTCCACCATCAATGCCATCCAGATCAATTATGCAGACCAAGATGTGGATTTCATGGGAAAATCTTCCGGGGTGTTCCATCAATATAAAATCTACAGTTCCATTGACGGTAAAAAGTGGTCTATAGTAGTCGATAAGAGCAAGAACCAAACCGATGTTCCCCATGATTACATCGAACTAAAAAATCCTGCCAAGGCACGATTCCTGAAAATGGAAAACCTCAAAATGCCAACCGGGAAATTTGCCTTGAGTGGATTTAGGGTCTTTGGTAAAGGGAATGGTGAAAAGCCAAAACCTGTTGAAGATTTTATCGTGTTGCGAACGGATCCTAAAAAGTTTGGTGAACGCAGAAATTCATGGCTGAAATGGAAACAGAACGACCTGGCCGATGGCTATGTCATTTATTTCGGGAAGTCTCCAGATAAGCTGTACGGCAGTATCATGGTCTATGGCAAAAACGAATATTACTTTTCCGGAATGGACCGAACGGATGCCTATTATTTTCAGATAGAAGCATTTAACAACAACGGGATTTCGGAACGGACACCCATTGTAAAATCAGAATAATTACGACTACAAAAACAACCTGATCATGTACTATAAAAAATTACTTTTCGTCCTTTTGGCGGTCACTTTTTCTACCGCCAAAGCCCAACAACGGATTCCCGAAGTTGAGGCATTACTGCAAAAAATGACCTTGGAGGAAAAAATAGGTCAGTTGAACCTATTGACCCCAGGTGGCGGTGTAGCCACCGGTGAGGTGGTGAGCAAAAATGTGGAAGCCAAGATAAAAGCCGGCGAAGTGGGTGGTCTTTTTGGGGTTGCCGGACCCGACAAAGTACGAGTGGCGCAAGAGCTTGCCGTTAAAAAAAGTCGATTGGGCATTCCGTTACTGATTGGTTCCGATGTGATCCATGGCTACAAGACTACCTATCCCATTCCCTTGGGACTGGCATCCAGTTGGGATATGGATTTGGTGCAACAAGCGGCCCAAATGGCGGCAAGGGAAGCTACGGCAGATGGCATCAACTGGAATTTTTCGCCTATGGTGGATATTGCCCGTGACCCTCGTTGGGGACGGATTGCTGAAGGCGCCGGGGAAGACCCCTATTTGGGCTCCAGAATAGCCGAGGCAACCGTAAAAGGGTATCAGGGAGACGATTTGGCTGCGGCCCATACCATGTTGGCCTGTGTAAAACACTTTGCGTTGTACGGAGCCGCCGAAGCTGGTCGCGACTACCATTCCGTAGATATGAGCAAGATCAAGATGTTCAACCAATACCTGCCACCGTACAAGGCTGCGGTGGATGCCGGAATGGCAAGTGTCATGAGTTCGTTCAATGACATTGATGGTGTTCCGGCAACTGGAAACAAGTGGTTGCTCACGGATTTGTTACGCAATCGATGGGACTTCAAGGGGTTTGTAGTGTCCGATTATACTTCTTTAAATGAAATGATGGCCCATGGTCTTGGCGATTTACAAGCCGTTTCAGCTTTGGCCTTGAATGCAGGGTTGGATATGGATATGGTAGGGGAAGGCTTCTTGACCACCTTGAAAAAATCGTTGGAAGAAGGAAAAGTGACCGAAGAGGAGATTACCAATGCTTGCCGAAGAATTTTGGAGGCCAAGTATATCTCTGGACTTTTCGAAGATCCTTACCGTTATTTGGACAGCAAACGTCCGGCAAAAGATATTTTGACCAAGGAGAACAGAGCATTGGCTCGCAAATTGGCAGCCCATTCCTTTGTGCTGTTAAAAAATGAAAATAACATTTTGCCCCTTCAAAAAAACACGAAAATCGCACTGATCGGGCCATTGGCAGACAACCGCAACAATATGCTAGGTACTTGGGCTCCCACAGGAGATGTAAGCTTGGCCGTGACCATCTTGGAGGGTTTTAAGAATGTGGCACCCAATGCTACCATCCAATATGCGAAAGGAGCCAATATTTCTGATGATGAGGAATTCGCCAAACATGTGAACGTATTTGGTCCAAGAATAGAAATAGACAAACGTTCACCAGAAGTGATGATAGATGAAGCAGTGGAATTGGCCAAGAACTCTGATGTAGTGGTGGCAGTTGTGGGAGAGGCTACGGAAATGAGCGGGGAAGCCGCGAGCCGTACCGATATTTCAATTCCTGAAAGCCAGAAAATATTGATCCGTGCCTTGGTAGCGACCGGAAAACCTGTTGCTCTGGTATTGATGAGCGGTAGACCCTTGACCATTCCGGATGAATTTGGATTGCCCGTGGCCATTTTGCAAGTGTGGCATCCTGGGGTAGAGGCGGGTAATGCCATTGCCGATGTGGTTTTTGGCGATTACAACCCCTCTGGAAAATTAACGGCCACTTGGCCAAGAAATGTGGGCCAGATTCCCATTTATTACAGTGCCAAGAACACCGGTAGGCCTGCCCCTGAAAATGATGAGTTCCAAAAATTCAGGTCCAATTATCTGGATTCCCCCAATTCCCCTTTGTTGCCTTTTGGGTACGGGTTGAGCTACACCAATTTTAAATACTCCAATCTAAAATTGAATAAAACCAGTATAGGTCAGGGAGAGTCGATTTCGGCAACCGTGACCGTGACCAATACAGGCAATTTTGATGGGGAAGAAGTAGTGCAGTTGTACTTGAGGGATGTGGTACGAAGCATTACCCCTCCAAAACGTGAGCTGAAAGGTTTCCAAAAAGTGTTGGTGAAGAAAGGTGAGAGCAAGGAAGTCACCATCACCCTGTCTCCTGATGATTTGAAATTTTACAATGGCCAATTGGAATTTGTGGCAGAACCTGGTGAATTTGAAGTATTTGTCGGAACCAATTCCGATGCCCAACTTTCAAAATCGTTTGTGCTAAAATAATGGGGGACAAAGTGTTGTCCCGAAACTTTTGTTTCATCAACCTATAAACCGTAAAAAATGTATTGGAGAAGAGCCATACTGCTGCTATTGTTGATTTCTGCCTGTAAACAGCAGGAAAAACCAAAGGAGGAAGTGGCATCAGGTCCCCCGAACATTATCTTCATCATGGCCGATGACCATGCCTTTCAGGCCATTAGTGCCTATGGGCATGAACTCGGTAAATTGGCACCTACGCCCAATATTGACCGCATTGCCAAGAATGGTGCCATATTCCGGAATAATTTCTGTACCAATTCTTTATGCGGGCCAAGTAGGGCGGTAATACTTACTGGAAAATTAAGCCACATCAACGGTTTTCGCATGAATGGCGAGCAGTTCGATGGCAGTCAGCCAACCTTGCCCAAGTATTTGAAAAAACTGGGATATCAGACAGGGATTATTGGGAAGTGGCATTTACATGGTGCGCCCACAGGATTTGATTATTGGGATATTTTGAACGATCAGGGCAACTATTACAATCCCGAGTTTATTTCAGGTGGCGATACTACTATTGTTGAAGGCTATGCCACGGATTTGATCACCGATAAAAGTCTGGATTGGCTGCAACACCGAGATAGTACCCAACCTTTTTATTTGATGGTGCACCACAAGGCGCCACACAGGAATTGGATGCCGGCCCTGCGACATTTGAATGTATATGATACCATCACTTTTCCCTTGCCGGATACCTATTTTCCAGAGTTTGTAGACCAACAGGCGGCTAAGGAACAGTTACAGACCATTTATACAGACATGTACGAAGGGCACGATCTTAGAATGAGTACAGGCCCTGGAAGTACGGAACTGGCCCAAAATCCATGGACCATCGATTTTGATCGTATGACGCCCGAGCAACGTAAAATTTGGGACGAAGCCTATCTTCCCAAAAATAATGTCTTTTGGGAAGCCAACCTGCATGGCAAAGAATTGGCCGAATGGAAAGGACAAAGATTTCTTCAAGAATATTTGGCTACGATAAAGGCTGTGGACGAAGGAGTGGGAAGAATTTTAGATTATCTTGAAAAAACAGGGCTGGACAAAAATACTTTGGTGGTGTACACCTCCGATCAAGGATTTTATTTGGGAGAGCACGGGTGGTTCGACAAGCGGTTTATGTATGAGGAATCCATGAAAATGCCCTTGTTGATGCAGTTGCCGGGAGTCATCAAACCGGGAACGGAAATCGATGCCATGGTACAGAACCTCGATTTTGCCCCTACTTTTTTGGATTTGGCAGGAGGGTCACAATATGCATCGGAAATGCAAGGTCAATCCTTTAGGCACGTTTTAGATGGAACTGAACATGATTTCAAGAATGCCGTGTATTACCACTACTATGATTTTCCTGCATTCCACATGGTGAAAAGACAGTACGGAGTGCGTACGGATCGCTATAAACTCATCCATTTTTACGATGATATTGACACATGGGAATTTTATGACCTTCAAAATGACCCCCACGAAGTGCACAATGCCATCAATGATGAAGAATATAAAGATATCATAACATCCATGCACCAAAAATTGGATAGCTTGCAAGCTGTTTACCAAGTGACCGAAAAGGAATTTGAGACCACCCCGAAGGAAAAAGTCGATAATGCTTATGAAGTCTTTAAAAAATTGAGAGGAACCCCTATCCAATGAGAAAACAACTTTTGACCCTATTGCTTTTTGTGGTGATGGTTGGCACGTACGGCCAGACCATAGACGTGATCACCTATAACATCCGTTATGACAATCCCGATGACAAACCGAACAATTGGGACAACCGAAAGGCATTTTTGATTTCGCAATTGCAATTTTATGCTCCTGATGTTTTTGGAACCCAAGAAGGTTTGGTGCATCAACTAAAGGATATTGACCAAGGGCTTGGCGACTATACCTATGTTGGTATAGGGCGTGATCATGGTGATGACCGTGGTGAGTTTTCGGCTCTTTTCTATAACACCAAAAAACTCAACGTTTTAAAGCATTCCACGTTTTGGCTGTCCGAAACTCCAGATGTACCATCCAAAGGATGGGATGCCGCCTTGCCCCGTATCTGTACGTACGGACTTTTTGAAAATAAGATGGATGGAACCAAGTTCATGGTCTTCAACACGCATTTTGACCATGTGGGGGTAACGGCAAGGGCCGAAAGCTCCAAACTCATCCTAAAAAAAATGAAGGAGTTGAATCCGGATGGATTGCCTGTTATTTTGACCGGGGATTTCAATTTGGAAAGCAACAGCTCGGGAGTACAGGTAATCTTGGGAGAAATGACCGATACCCATGTCGCTGTGGGAAAAAATGCCTTTGGCCCTAATGGTACCTTCAACGGGTTTGAGTTCAATAAACCTGTGGAACGGAGAATCGATTACATCTTTGTTTCTCCTAACACTATTGAGGTGCTAAAAAGTGCCATTTTAAGCGACTCCAAGGATTGCCGATACCCATCTGACCACCTTCCGGTATTTGCGAGGTTAAGACTCCTAGAACCCTAAGGATCCTCTTTTTAAACTTCAAAAGAAGTCTTTTGAGTTTTATGGGTTATGCCTTAAAATCCATATTACTTCTAATAGATGACCTGCTTTGACCAAGGCTGGTATTCTCGTTGTTATTTATACTCAATTTAAGTAACCTCAAAAAATGTAAAAACAATGTTAATTTTTTAGGGATGCTTTATATTTATAAAAGCATTCTAAGAGGAAATCCATAACTTCAAGGGAATTTTAGATATCATGGCGCTATTTACACTAAACATCAACGGAAAAAAACAAGAGGTGGATGTGGATCCAACCACTCCAATGCTCTGGGTTTTAAGGGACCATCTGAATCTGGTCGGAACAAAATATGGTTGTGGGATCGCCCAATGCGGCGCTTGTACCATCCATTTGGAAGGTACGGCTACACGGGCTTGTATGCTGCCTGTTTCAGCGGTGGGCAACCAGGCCATAACCACCATTGAAGGCTTGTCTGAAAATGGAGATCATCCTGTTCAAAAAGCATGGTTGGAAGTGGATGTTCCCCAATGTGGATACTGTCAGGCAGGTCAGATCATGACCGCAGCGGCATTCTTGGAAAAAAATCCAAATCCAACAGAGGAAGAAATCGAGATGGCCATGAACGGCAACATCTGCAGATGTGGAACCTATCTACGTATTAGGAAAGCCGTAAAAATGGCAGCCAATTCATAATCCAACTCACCCGAAAACCTAGAAAACATGACACTAGTTAAAACAAAAATAGGAAGACGCGCCTTTATCAGAAACACCGGGCTTGCCGGTGGAGGGCTGGTATTGGGCTTTAATTGGTTGGCCTCTTGCAAAATGACTCCTGAACAGGTCAGTACATTGCCCAAGGAATGGTTTAACCTGAACGGTTTCCTCAAAGTAGGGGATAACGGGTTGGTGACCATCATGTCGCCTAACCCAGAGATCGGACAAAACGTAAAAACAGCAATGCCCATGATCATTGCTGAAGAATTGGACGTGGCCTGGAAAGATGTCATCGTGGAACAGGCACCGTTGAACACCGATATATTTACCCGCCAATTGGCTGGAGGTAGCCAGTCCATCCGTCAAGGATGGGAGAGCCTTCGTATGGCCGGAGCCACGGCAAGGCATATGTTGAAGGAAGCTGCGGCCAAAGCCTGGGAAGTTCCTTTTGATGAGATTACCACCAAGGAAGGCCAGTTGATGCACGAGGCCAGTGGTAAATCCGCAGGTTATGGCGAAATGGCATCGGCAGCTACAGCCATTGAAGTACCTGAAGAAGTGGAACTCAAGGATATCAATACCTTCAGTATCATCGGGACCGACAAGAAAAATGTGGACGGACCCAAAATTGTTACGGGCCAGCCCCTATACGGATTGGATATTCAAAGGGAAGGAATGCTCACCGCCATGATTGTGCATCCTCCCGCATTTGGAATGAAATACAAAAGCATGAATGCTGAATCGGTGAAATCCATGCCAGGTATAAAGGATGTGTTCCATTTTGAACCCTATACTGATGAGGTTGAAAAGCAATGGTCCGATGGTGGAGGAATCCCTGAATTGGTAGCCATTGTAGGCAATAGTACTTGGGAGTGCATGCAGGCCAAAAAAGCATTACAGGTAGAATGGGAGGAAATTTCAAAATTGGAGAGTTCTGCTTACCATGATGAAGCCTTGGCTGCCCTAATGAATAAACCCACGGAACAACCCGCCAGAAAGGACGGCGATGTGGAAGCTGCCTTTAAAAAAGCGGCCAAAATTGTGGAAAGTACCTATACCGCTCCCTATTTGGCTCACAATACCATGGAGCCCATGAACTTTTTTGCGCATGTTACGCCAGAGAAGGCAGAATTGTTGGGGCCCATTCAAACCCCTGAGTTTTTAGAAAAAACCTTGGTATCCCGATTGGGAATGCCAGCGGAGAAAATTGATATCATGATGACCCGTATGGGTGGTGGCTTCGGTCGCCGACTCTACGGAACTTTTGCCGTGGAAGCCGCGGTCATTTCCCAAAAAATGAACGCGCCAGTGAAATTGGTGTATTCCAGGGAAGATGATATGACCCAAGGAACGTATCGCCCTTCATACAAAATAAAATACAAGGCTGGATTGGACGAAAAGGGCAACCTGATCGCCTGGCATGTACGAGGAGCCGGTACCAATGATGATTTGGTTTGGGAAAATCGATTCCCTGCGGGTGCTGTGGACAATTACCTAGCGGAAAAACATGTGTTGCAGACCAATGTAACCACGGGTGCATGGCGAGCACCTCGATCCAATTTTATCGCTGGTGCCGAACAAGCCTTTATGGATGAGGTGGCCGAGGCCTCAGGAAAGGATCCGATTGAGTTTAGATTGGAGTTGTTCGATCGTGCCATCAACAATCCGGTGGGTGATCCTAAACAAAACGATTATGACCCAGAACGTTATGCAGGGGTATTGAAACTTGTCAAGGAAAAATCCAATTGGAATGGAATGGACAATGGTAAATCCAGAGGTGTATCCGCTTATTTCTGCCACGATTCCTATGTGGCCCAAGTATTGGATTTGGAAGAAGGCAGTGGAATGCCGAGAGTAAACAAGGTATGGTGTGCCGTAGATTGTGGAATTGTCATCAATCCATTGAGCGCCAAAAACCAAGTGGAAGGCGGTATTGTGGACGGTATTGGACACTCCACCTATAGTGCCATGACCTTTACCGATGGGAAACCGAACCAAAGCAATTTTGATACTTATAGGTTGATTAGGAACACAGAGGCACCTAAGGAAGTAGAAACCTTTTTTGTGGACAATGGAATAGACCCAACCGGATTGGGCGAACCTTCCTTGCCACCCATTGTGGGAGCTTTGGCTAATGCCCTGTATAAAGCTACGGGAAGAAGACATTATAGTCAACCATTCATCAATGATAGGCCACCTTTAGTAGGATAGAAAAATTGATTTCTGGATAAAACTTGGGAATATTTCAGTTGGCAGTCGTATCTTTATAAGATATGGCTATGTTCAATAGCGACGTTCTTGGATTTTTGTGTATGTAAATTATTGAATTACAACAACTTAACATTGAAAATTATTTTTCGACAAAAAAGTTGCAGTATCTGTTTTTTGTTTATGTTTGATCCATGAATGGGTCCCTTATGTTTGGACGCATTTGCCTATTAGCGTTGAAATTTTTTTTCATGTTCGGGCTTTTGGGAAAAAGGAAGTCTATCCCCCAAGCCGTCTTAGGGATAAGACACCGAATCTCAGGGCTGACTTCCGAAAAACACTCCTTGATCCGTGATTCCTCACGGACCCCTAACTTTGTTCCATACACAGTTTTTGAATTTCGTATCTGAGAACCAGCTATTGGCTTGGCTTTAAAAGTTTTATTGTATCAATTAATCCTCAATACGAAATTAGAATGAAAACGAAATATATCGATTTGATCGAACAGACCTATGATTTTCCACAAGAGGAGTTTCAGTTGGAAGACAACAAACTGCAATTCCACGGCATAGATCTTTACGGTTTGATCCAACAATACGGCACCCCTCTCAAATTCACTTACCTGCCCAAAATTTCGGATAACATCCAGAGGGCCAAAAAGTGGTTTAAGAGTGCCATGAAAAAGCACAAATATGCGGGTAGCTATCATTATTGCTACTGCACCAAAAGCTCCCATTTTGAGCATGTGCTGAACGAGGCCCTTAAAAATGATATCCATATCGAAACCTCCTCTGCATTCGATATTGACATCGTGCAACATTTGATGAAGGCCGGAAAGATTACCAAGAATACCTATGTAATCTGTAATGGGTTTAAAAGGGATCAATACATCAAGAATATTGCGGGATTGATCAACAACGGTCACAAGAACTGTATTCCCATTATCGATAATTATGAGGAAATAGATTTGTTGAGTGACGTTATCGAGGGCAACTTTAAAGTTGGGATCAGAATCGCTTCGGAAGAAGAGCCCAAATTTGAGTTCTATACCTCACGATTGGGAATCGGGTACAAAAACATCGTCCCCTTTTACAATCAATCCATCAAAACGAACGAAAAGGTGGAGTTAAAGATGCTCCACTTCTTCATCAATACCGGAATCAGGGACACGGCCTACTACTGGAACGAATTGTTGAAATGTCTCAAGGTGTACATCAGTCTTAAAAAGGTGTGCCCAACGTTGGACAGTTTGAACATCGGAGGCGGATTCCCGATTAAAAATTCCTTGGCCTTCGAATATGATTATGAGTATATGGTGGACGAAATTATTCATCAGATCAAGCAGGCCTGTGACGAAGCAGAGGTAGATGTGCCCAATATTTTTACCGAGTTCGGAAGTTTTACTGTTGGCGAAAGCGGAGGTACCATTTACGAAGTATTGTACCAAAAGCAACAGAACGATAGAGAGAAGTGGAATATGATCAATTCATCGTTCATTACCACCATGCCCGATTCGTGGGCCATTAGCAAACGGTTCATTACCCTATCCATCAACCGATGGAACGATGAGTACGAACGCGTGTTGTTAGGTGGATTGACCTGTGATAGTGACGATTACTACAATTCGGAACAGCATATGAACGCCATCTATCTTCCCAAATACCGAAAGGACAGGCCACTCTATATCGGGTTCTTCAACACGGGAGCCTATCAAGAGACCATCGGTGGCTTTGGAGGATTGCAGCACTGCTTGATTCCCCATCCCAAACACA
>JASBTS010000189.1 GCA_030148305.1 Allomuricauda sp.
GGGGATATTCGGCAATAATTCCCTCAGGATTGAACAACTTAGATAAGCAGGTCTAAAATCATTGCCCCATTGGGAGATACAGTGTGCCTCATCTATAGCGATCAGGTTCACGTCCATTTCCTGGATTCGCTCTTGGACCAAGCTTTGTTGCAGCCGTTCAGGGGATAGATACAGGAATTTATAGTTGCCGAACAAGCAATTGTCCAAAAGGTCATTGAGTTCGTCAAATGGGATGCCACCTGTCAGCGCAATGGCTTTAATGCCCTTCTTTTTTAATTGTGCCACTTGGTCTTGGATCAACGCCACCAAAGGGGATACCACAATACAAAGACCTTCGTTGGCCATGGCGGGTACCTGATAACAAATGGATTTACCACCTCCTGTCGGCATTAGGGCCAGTACATCTTTTCCGGAAAGAACAGACTCAATAATGGTTTGCTGGGAACCCCTAAAATTATTGTGCCCCCAGTATTCCTGTAAAATGACTTTGGTATCCTTTTGCACTACATGGTATTAAGTGTTTCCAAAATAAAATCAATCCGCTTGGGGACTTCATCTTTTGGCACTTCAATGGGGTTATAGCCAAATTGGGAGTAAGTGGCCATCAGGGCCAAATGTATTTTTTCCGCTTCTTCAAAAGATTCCAACCGCTCATTATCCGAAATATAGATTTCTTCCCAGGGGGGTACAATAAACACGGAATCATAGCGATGGATCTCGCAGTAGGCCATGAATTCTTCGTCATATACTTGTCCAAAGAAATCCATATAGGCCAACACATCCGGTATGCCACGATCAAAAAAACTGATGGGTACGTTGGTCTTTAGCGATTGTTTGTAATGGGCCGTGCGTCCAAGTAACAAGTCCATATTGAACTGATGGGCATCTTCCACAAAAACCAAGGGATTGCTCACAAATTCATTGGAATTTCCCTCTTTCTTCGCTTTGGAGGTCATATCGCGAATAATTTCATGGAAACAATGGAAGCCCTTTTGTTCCAATCCGTTCACGATGGAAGTCTTTCCGGTTCCCGGTGCACCAGTGATCACAACCTTGTTCTTGCCCAAACACATTAATTTAATGGTACAAAGTAATGAAATAGCCCCAAGGAAAAAAAATTGTTGGTTAAACCCTATATTTGTAAAAAATAAGGGCATGGAGAAGGATAGTACGGATGAATTTTACGATAGATTGAGGGAACAACTCTTGGAAAATACCGTTTGGCCCTCTGATTATTTATACAAATTTATTGTTCCGACCGATGAGAATCGTATTGCCCAGATACATGAAATTTTTAATAATACCGGAGCTGTCATCGAATCCAAACAATCCAAAAAAGGAACCTATACCAGTCTTTCCATTACCGTAAATTTGAAGGATCCCGATGAAGTGATCGCCAAGTACAAGGAAGTGGCCATCGTAGAGGGTGTAATTTCCTTGTAACGGCAGACTTTGCCATAATTTTATTATTTTGCGGACGTTATCGGATAGAGACTTCCCATTATTAATTTTCTAAACGTTTTAAATTGAATATAGTAGAAAACTTAGAGTACAATACTGAACGTCCACAACTTTATATTCCGGAATATGGCCGTCATTTTCAAAAGATGGTGGACCATGCCGTTGCCATTGCGGATCGTGAGGAACGCAACAAGGAAGCCAAGGCCATTATCAGTGTGATGGGCAATCTTCAACCCCATCTTCGTGATGTGCCCGATTTTCAGCATAAACTATGGGATCAGTTGTTCATCATGTCCGATTTTAAACTGGATGTGGATTCGCCATTTCCCATTACCTCAAAGGAAGTGTTACAACAACGTCCAGAACCGTTGAAATATCCTCAGAACCATCCAAAATATCGTTTTTACGGGAACAATATCAAACGCATGATCGATGTGGCTGTTAAATGGGAGAAAGGCGATATGCGTTCCGGATTGGAATATGCCATTGCCAATCACATGAAAAAATGCTATTTGACCTGGAACAAAGATACCGTTGAGGATACTGCTATCTTTGAGCACTTGAAAGATATGAGCGATGGGCAGATCGATTTGGCAAGGGATGGCGAAAACTTGACCGAAAGCAATCAGTTCCTGAAAAACAGACAGGCCAAATCAAACAGAAACGGAACCAACAAAAAGGGTGGACAAAGAAGCCGCAAGAAAAGATTTTAAACGCCAAAGGAATACATGGGTACATTTCGAATAGAGGGTGGTCATCAACTACATGGTGAAATAACCCCGCAAGGAGCAAAGAACGAAGCACTACAAATACTTTGCGCCGTATTACTTTCCGAAGAAAAAATTACCATCAACAACATACCGGATATCGTAGACGTCAATAAACTGATCGCCCTTTTGGAAGATCTTGGTGTTAAGATCCAAAAGAAAGGTAAAGGTTCCTACACTTTTATGGCAGATGATGTAAATCTGGATTATCTGCAATCGTCACAGTTCAAGGAAGATGGCAGGGCCCTTCGTGGATCTATCATGTTGGTGGGGCCACTTTTGGCCAGATTTGGAAAAGGATACATTCCCAAACCTGGTGGCGATAAAATTGGACGTAGACGTTTGGATACCCATTTTGAAGGATTTATAAAACTGGGCGCCAAATTCCGATATAACAAAGAGGAGCATTTTTACGGGGTGGAAGCCCAAAAGCTAAAGGGTACCTACATGCTTTTGGATGAAGCTTCGGTTACCGGAACTGCCAATATTGTGATGGCCGCAGTATTGGCCGAAGGCACCACAACCATCTACAATGCAGCTTGTGAACCCTATCTTCAGCAATTGTGCAAAATGTTGAACCGAATGGGTGCCAAGATTACGGGTATCGGTTCCAACTTGTTGACTATTGAAGGTGTGGACAAATTAGGAGGGACCGAGCATACCATGTTACCCGACATGATCGAGATCGGTTCTTGGATTGGACTCGCAGCCATGACACAAAGTGAGCTGACCATCAAAAATGTGAGCTGGAACGATTTGGGACAAATCCCAACCGTGTTCAGAAAGTTGGGGATTACCATTGAAAAGAAGGACGATGACATTTTCATCCCCAAACACGATAAAGGGTATGAAATCCAAAATTTTATTGATGGATCTATTCTTACCATTGCCGATGCGCCTTGGCCAGGATTGACACCAGATCTTTTGAGTATCATCCTTGTTGTGGCCACTCAAGCGAAAGGGGAGGTGCTAATTCACCAAAAGATGTTCGAAAGCCGTTTGTTCTTCGTGGACAAACTCATTGATATGGGGGCAAAGATCATTTTATGTGATCCACACCGAGCTACTGTAATCGGTCACGACTTTAAATCAACCTTAAAGGCCACTACTATGGTGTCACCGGATATCAGGGCAGGGGTGAGCTTGTTGATAGCAGCACTATCGGCCAAAGGCACTTCAACAATTCACAACATTGAACAGATTGATCGCGGTTACGAAAATATAGACGAACGTTTGAGGGCCATTGGGGCCAAAATCGTTCGGGTATAACTAATTGGATTCCGTGTATTGGGCATAGTTGTCCAAAATGGCTTGCCAGCCATTTTTCTGTAGCTCCAAGGAATTTTGGTTTTCAGCATCGAAGATGATTTTCACCTGGGTGGCATCATCTTCAGGTTGAAAAAATACTTCTACTTTTCTTTCGTCTCCAAGAGCGTATCCAATTTTCTTGTGGGTTTCAACATCAGTATAGATGGCTTCAAAATCAAATCCGAAACTACCGTCCTTAGCTTCCATACGGGCTTTGTATTTACCACCGACCCGAAGGTCGTTTTCCGCAGTTGGGCAATGCCAAGAGGGATCGGCGAAATTCCATTGGGTTATATGTTCAGGTAGTGTGTAGTAATCCCAAGCTTTTTTGGTTGGGGCTGCAACAAGAGTTTCAATAGTGATGGATTGCATGGTGCTGTGTTATTTTTTAAAAATTCCGTCCAAGTTGTTCAGGGCGAGGGTAAATCCTTCCTTAAAGCCAAGTTCTATAATTTTTTCCAGATCCGCCAATGTTTCGTAAGTTATGGTAATGTCCACTAGTGTAGTGTTCCCTTGATTTACAAAATCAACATTCCATTTGGATTGGGGGATTTCGGTATTGATGTTTCCTTCGCTATCGCAAAACCCATCCACATACTGAAAATTGGTTTTTGGGGATATGGAAACATAATCTGCAAGATCCCAATATTCCTCCCCGTTGGGTCCACACATGGTATAGAGCCTTCTTCCACCTACTTTAAAGTCCATGGACTTGGTCTTGGAGATAAATGGTTTTGGAGCCCACCATTGATCCAATATTTCGGGTTTGGTAAACGCATCCCATACCATATTTTGATTGGCGTTAAATTCTCGTTTTATCAAAATTTTATTGTTCACTTTGTCAGCAGTGAATTCAAATAAAAGGCTGGTTTTCATGGATTGGATTTCAAGTTGGATAGATAAGTTTCAAGTTTATCAACATTTTCTTTCATGCCTTTGTCCGCTTTATGGGCCTTGATAATCGTTTGAAGCATTTCTTCCGTATCAAATAACATACTCCATTCCATTTTAGTGGTCTGCCCAAACGCTTCAAATTCCAGAGTTGTAAAAAAATGCGGATTAAAATGCTCGAACACAATTTTTTTGAAGGGAACCACCTCTTTGTACACACTTCTGTTGGGAAAATTGGTTCCATCCGGTCCGTGCATGGTAAGTTTCCATTCACCGCCCTCCTGAACATCCATGGTTTGGATGGTATTGGTAAAGCCGTCAGGTCCCCACCATTGTGCAATATGTTCCGGGGTGGTCCAAACTTCCCAAACCAATTCAATGGGAGCCTGGAGCAACTTCGAAATACTTAAAGATCGGTTTTCAGTGTTTTCCATTTTTCTTTTCGTTTTGGATTTTTGCCAAATAGGCATCAAGATTATCGAAGCGATTTTCCCAAATTTTCTTGAACTGTTCCAACCAAAGGTCAATTTCTTTCATTTTGTCAACCTTTAGTTCATAGATCATTTCACGGCCCTGTTGCGTGGATGCCACCAAATCACATTCGCCCAAAATTTGGAGGTGTTTTGAAATGGTAGGCCGTGCCACATCAAAATTAGATGCAATGGCACCTGCGGTCATGGTCTGTGAAGCCAACAGAACCAGAATGGCCCTACGGGTTGGATCGGCAATGGCTTGGAAAGGATCTCTTCTTATTTTCATCATGAAGGAATTTAAAATATGAAGCTATATGGCTACAAATATATATGTAGTTATTTGACTACGCAATTTTATTTGAAAAATTAGAACAGAAAATGAAATGGTTTTTATTTGATGAAGGTGACAATGGGTTCCAAAAATCCATCAATTAAAGGAAGTTCGGGCATGCCATAGGTTGCAATATTGGCCGTTCGGTCCGATACAGAAGGTTTTAGAATGTGGTTCATGCCTTCAATGATCTTCAATTTGGCATTTGGGTTAGCTGCGGACAATGCGGTTGCATTAACAACATTAACCTGAATATCCGTAGTGCCTTGAACAATTAAGATAGGGATTTTCAATTTTGCCAATTCCGATTTAGGGTCGTATTGAAACCATGAAATCATGTAGGGTTGCACACTCGGCCGGAAAAGGGAGTATAACATTGGTGGAACAGAATCTACCTGCTTGCCCATTTCCAATTGATCTAAAATTGGGTTAGAAAGTTCCGAGACAAAAGCAGGTTGTGCTTTGAGCTGTTCCTTTAAGGTTTTGGCCGCAGGATCTGCAACTCCTGCAATTGAAATATACTGGGCTACATCTTTGTTTTGTGAGGCTATCATCCCGATCAAGGATCCTTCACTATGGCCCAAAATCACAATTTTAGAAAATTTCGGGTCTCTGGCAAGGAGTTCTACCCAAGCCTTGGCATCATCCACATAGTGCTCAAATCGAAGTTGGCTTTCTTCCAATCCCGCTGCCTTGCTTTCCCCAATGCCTCTTTTATCATATCGAAGGGAAGCAATTCCCTTTTCCGCCAAACCTTCGGCAAGCATTTTTAAGGAATTGTTCTTCATGAAAGGATTGTTGCCATCCCGATCCGTTGGACCAGATCCTGCAATGATAAGTACCACTGGCGGATTTTCAGGAGTTGTCGGAATAAGTAAGCTGCCTTCAATGTTTCCAGAAGCAGTTTCCAAGGTTATGGCTTTTTCCTTAGACTGGGAGTATCCAAGGTAAAAACCAGCAAGAATGAAAAGCAAAAGAATACTAATCCTGTTCTTCATGATGAGCTTGTTACGTTATTTTTCCACCAAAGTGCCATCAGGATAAAGGGCAAAGCGACCCTTATCTTTGTCATGCACATGGTCAGGATAAGGCCAGGGCCACCCACCAAATTGGGTGAGTCGGTATTCTTCCATGGCTTGCTGGATTTCCAATTCGGTATTCATCACAAATGGACCATATTTGGCAACCGGTTCATTGATGTGCTTTCCTTGTAATAAAATAAAATGGGCCTTTTTACTTCCTGTTTTGATGTTGACTTCCTGTAACGAATCCAAAGCAATACCATGATTGATGGTTATGGTTTGCCCACCCATTTGGATGGTTTCGCCATCATACAAATAAAGTGTTCGGTTTACTGATGAACTTGCCGCAGGCAAAACATAATCCGAATTTGCATCTACATGAATGTTCCAAATGGCTACCTCATTATCAGGGTCAGCGGCCCAAGAATCAGGAGCAGGCGCTATGGATTTTGTTGATTTATAATTTCCCGCCACTACCTTAATCTGGACATTGTCTTCGGAGACAATCGGAATCTCCTCATTCCACAACATTTTAAAGTGGGGTTCCACAAACTTGCTTGCCTTTGGTAGGTTCAGCCAAATCTGAAAGAGTTCCAAGGGATTATCTTGGTCATCGTTCAACAATGGAAACATTTCAGAATGTTGCACCCCTCTTCCTGCGGTCATCCATTGCACATCCCCTCCACCGAACCGACCTGCCGCCCCAAGTGAATCGGAATGATCACAAAAACCCTTGTTCACAATGGTTATCGTTTCAAAACCTCTGTGCGGATGATACGGAAATCCCGGTATGGTCTGCCCGTGGTACATTCGCCATTTTTCATAAGGATTGAAATCGTTGCCCAAGTTTCTTCCCTTTAACAACTCTGGCTCTGGACCCATTTCGCCGTTACCCTTTGGGTAATGATCATGATGATACACAGAAAACAAAAATGGATCCTGGGTTTGCCAGGGCATACTCAATGGGAAGATTTTTATGATGGGATCGTTCATGGGAATCAAATTTTTGAAATATTGTACTTCAAAGGTATGGCTATAATTGAAAAAGCCTGCTATGTGGCAGGCTTATCTCAATGCATAAATTATTTACCAGGGATTGGAGGTGGACCATCGATCATGGCCTCATATTTTTCGTCCCCTTTTCTGGTTTTGTATTCTTCTTTCACCTTATTCACCAATTTAGGATCTTTGAATAGATCGAACATGGTCAATCCCATGGCTTTTGCAGCGTGGACCATTCCTTTGTGACCAATACTCATTCCTCCGCAGGCTACCACGGCCCAAGAGTGCCAAGGAGTATCTTTTGGAGCCACGGTTACACCCAAATTGATGTTTGGTACGTTCCAGCTTACATCCCCCACATCGGTAGAACCGCCACCGGGAAGATCTTCGGTTTCCTTAAACTCGTGTACTTCTCCGTCCATGCCCACTTCAGGTTTTCCAGTGGCACGTTGAATGGCCTTTCCGTATTCCGTTTCTTCTTCGGTATAGGCAATGGGACCCAAAAGTTCCAAATTGTTTTGCATGATCTCACCTCCGGCACGGTTTACCAAGGTTTCGTAAATACCCGACACTAAAGAGATTTTATAATCAACATTGGCCATAATGGCGGCACCTTCGGCCATGGCCTTTACTCTTTCGTAGGTTGGGAGCATCACTTTTCGTTTGGGATCGCGGACCCTAACCCACAAACGGGCGTAATCGGGTACCACGTTAACCACCTGTCCACCATCTTGAATATGATAATGGATTCGTGATGTGGGCATAATGTGCTCCCTGTAATAGTTGATTCCGGTGGTGTACAGTTCCAAGGCATCGGCAGCACTGCGTCCGTTCCAAGGGTCAGCGGAAGCATGGGCAGCCTGTCCGTAGAATTCCACGATAAAGTCAACCAAAGAAAGTCCGCTCTGTACATCGGCTTCAATTTGGGCGGATGGGTGCCAGCTTACGTTCACATCAACATCGTCCCAAAGACCGGCTTCTACCATCCAAACCTTACCAAAGAATTTCTCTTCCGCAGGCGTTCCGAAGAATTTTACGGTTCCTTTTATTTTTCCGGCTTCGATTTGCTCTTTAATGGCGATGGCCGCACCAAGACTTGCCGCGCCGAACATATTATGTCCGCAACCATGACCGGGCGCGCCTGGAATACGGGGGTCTTTGTTGGGAACTGAATTTTGGGAAAGACCAGGAAGGGCATCAAACTCTCCCAAAACGCTGATTACGGGTTTGCCAGAACCATAGGTGGCAATAAAAGCGGTGGGAATATTAGCTACTCCGCGGGTAACGGTCATTCCGTTTTTTTCAGCATAATCGGCCAACAATTCAGCTGAAACGGATTCTTCGAACGCAGTTTCGGCCAACGTCCAAATGGAATCGCTAATTTGAATCAGGTTTTCTTTGTGTTTTTCAACAGAGGCAACGACCTCATTTTTGTCCTTGGTCATCTTTTGGGCCGCCAAGTTGAGCGAAAGCAATCCCAAAAGCAAAAGGGTTGTGGTTTTTTTCATTTTAAAGGTTTACAGTTAGTTAGAAATATGCACGACCCTATATTCTGGAGTAAAAATCCAAGGGACTTATGCAGATACTAAAATTACTGAAAAAGCTTTAACCCACAGCCTCTTTGTACACTTTTAAACAGCGTTCACGGGCCATTTTATGGTCTACCATTTGGGAAGGGTAGGTGATTTCCTGAAGTTCTGGAACCCAATGATTGATGTATTCGAGTTGCTTATCGAATTTCTCCACTTGCGTCATAGGGTTAAAAATCCTGAAATAGGGTGCAGCGTCCACACCGCTACCTGCAGCCCATTGCCAATTTCCTACATTACTGGCCATCTCATAATCCAACAGTTTTTCAGCAAAATAGGCTTCTCCCCAACGCCAATCAATTAATAGGTGTTTGCATAAAAAACTGGCTGCCAACATACGCACGCGGTTGTGCATATAACCTGTTTCGTTGAGCTCCCGCATACCGGCATCTACCAAGGCATAACCAGTTTGGCCAGATTTCCATCGTTCAAACTCTTCTTTATTGTTTCTCCATTGAATGCGGTCGTACTTGGGTTTAAAAGCTTTATGCACCGTTTCAGGGAAATGCCAAAGTATCTGCATGAAGAATTCCCTCCAAATCAGTTCGTTCCAAAAGGTTTCATTCTTTTCGGCAATGGCTTTTTTGACCATCTTTCTGATGGAAACCGTTCCAAACCGAAGGTGTGGACCTAAGTGGGAAGTTCCATTTTCAATGGCAGGATAATCCCTGGTTTCAGCATATTTCTTTATTAGGTCTGATGAAACAACATAATCTGGAACCTTGATGTCCGGAGTTTCAAAACTTATATCTTCCAGCGAAATTTTAGGTAAGGATTTGGTTTTGAACAACTTTTTAGAAAGTAGGGGAAGGGTGTCATAGTTCACCAAATGGATGGAAGGATTGAAATTTTCTTTCCATTTTTTCATGAACGGGGTGTACACCACATAGGGGTAGCCATCATCCTTGACCACTTCATTTTTCTCAAAGATGACTTGGTCCTTAAAAGTCTTGAATGCTATATTGGATTTTTCTAATACATCCTTTATTTGCTTGTCCCGTTCTTGAGCATACGGTTCATAATCGTGGTTGGTGAAGACAGCCTTCACTTCATAAGTTTGAATTAGTTTTTCAAACACGGATTTAGGCGTATCGTGGAACTGCGCCAATCCACTTTCATAATCGGTGGCCAATTTTTGGTCTAATACTTGAATAGTTTCATGAATAAAACCGACCCTTGCATCCTTTTTTGGTAGCTGCTCCAGAATTTCAGTATCAAAAATAAAAATAGGAAGTACAGGATATCCGGATTTCAAAGCTTGGTACAAACCAACATTGTCATCCAATCGTAAATCTCTTCTGAACCAAAAAATGGAAATGGTTTCCTTCATTTAAATACACTTGAAATTTATGAAGCTATTGGATTCATCTGGTTTGCCAAACAGTTCATTCAATTTGCGTTCTCGGAATTCAAAAATGGTTTTAAGTTGTTTTTTAATGAACAGTATTTGGGACAACCTACCCAAAATCCCGAAGGGAATCTTATAATCTATCACATCTTCCATTTCCACACCACCGGGAATTTCCTTCAAAAAATGTTTGTGATGCCAGAGGGCATAAGGACCAAACCGTTGCTCATCCACAAAATACTCACCTTCCTTTATATGGGTTATCTCAGTGACCCATTTGGTACTGAACAGCGGTAAAGGGTTCACCTTATATTGAATGATCTGACCAGGATACATGTTTTTGTCATCTCCAGAAATAATGTCGAAACCCATATGTTCCGGGGTTATTGTTTTCAGATTTTTTGGGTCCGACAAAAATTGCCATGCCTCCATTTTGGATATTGGCAGTACTTGTTTGGCATGGAGTTGATAAAGTGTCATCCGTATTTTTTTCAAAAATAATATTGTTTAATAAAAAACAAAAAAGATTAAACAATAAATTAGCGACGCATTCTTCGGTTTTAAAGCTGCAAGATTGTGTTTTTAAGATTTTCTTAACAACTGAAGGGTTCTTTATCTTTAGCTTTGTTCGACTAAACATTTGCAAACACTATTCCTATGAAAAAAATTTCACTATTATTATTTGTTGCGCTGTTATCGGTCTCTTTGCAGGCCCAAATACAGACACCGGCCCCAAGTCCATTTCAAAAATTAGAGCAGAAAGTTGGATTAACCGATGTAGTTTTGGAGTACTCCAGACCATCCATGCGCGGTAGAGCGGTTTTTGGTAACCTTGTTCCTTTTGACGCCATTTGGAGAACAGGGGCCAATAAGAACACCACCATCTCCTTTAGTGATGATGTTGTGGTAGAGGGTAAGGAACTCAAAGCTGGAACATATGCCATTTATACAAGACCAGGTGAAGCCGTTTGGGAAGTTATCTTCTATACCGATACAGAAAACTGGGGAAATCCACAAGAATGGGATGCTTCCAAAGTAGCAGCCACAGTAAAGGTTGAAGTATACCCGATGACTGAAAACATTGAAACTTTTACCATGACAATTGATGACTTGAACAACAATGGGGCTTCCTTGGGAATTCTATGGGAAAAAACCTATGTTGGGGTAAAGTTTGTGGTTCCTACCGTTGACAAGACTATTAAAAGCATCACTGAGACCATGTCCAAAACAGAAGGTCTTACCGCCAATGATTATTTTGCTGCAGGTTCCTATTATTTCAGTGAAGGAATGAACATGGAGCAAGCCAAAGAATGGGTGGATAAAGCCGTTGCAATGGACGGAGGCAAAGCGTATTGGATGATGCGTACCCAATCTTTGATCTATGCCAAATTAGGGGATAAGAAAGGCGCCATTGAAGCTGCTAAAAAATCTTTGGCCGCTGCACAAGCTGCTGGTAATGAGGATTATGTTAAAATGAACAAGGACTCCTTAAAAGAATGGGCCGAAATGTAATTCGGCTCTCAAAATGATAGGAAAGACCCACTTTTTAAGTGGGTTTTTTTATTCTTCTACTTCAACAGGGGCATTACCCAAAAAGTTATCGAAACCTTGGGTGATGATAGCCAACACAATCACCAATACACAGCCAAAGGCGTTGAGCCATAGATAGGACATCCAATCCAGATACCAACCAATGATCACAATGACTTGCGTGACGATGGCGGCCACAAAAACGGCATTTCCTTTTACAAATTTGAAGAAGAAAGCGAGGAGGAAAATGCCCAATACGTTTCCATAGAAAATAGACCCGATGATGTTGACCAGCTGTATCAAATTGTCGAAAAGGTTGGCCACGTTGGCTATACAAATGGCAATAATCCCCCACAATAAGGTGAACCCCTTGGTAGCCATGAGATAGTGTTTGGAATCCTTATCTTTTTTCTGATTTCTTTTATACAAATCGAGGGCCGTAATGGTTCCCAAAGCGTTCAATTCAGATGCAGTGGAGGACATCGCTGCGGATAAAATCACGGCCAACAATAATCCTATCAATCCCACAGGAAGATTGTGCAAAATGAAGTGGATGAACACGTAGTCCTTGTCATTGGTTTCCACTTTGGTGTTCGCTTTGGCAATCAGTTCCTTTGCAGCTTCCCTGCTGGCCATCTCTTTTTCGTTTATTTTGATGATATCCCGTTTGGCCTGCTCAATAGCATTATACTCCTTCAGTTCCAAAGCCCCGGAAAAGGCATGCTGGGCAATCTGTTTTTCCATTTCGATTTTCTTATGATCCTCCTCCAGAGCCGTATATTCATTGGCATATTCAGAAGTCATTACCGCTTGGGTGGCCGCGGGATTGAAATTTAAGGGAGATGCATTGTATTGATAGAATACAAAGACCATGGCACCCACCAATAGGATGAAAAACTGCATCGGGATCTTAAAGATACCATTAAAGACCAAGGCCAACTGACTTTCCCTGACCGATGCCCCGGACAGATAGCGTT
>JASBTS010000201.1 GCA_030148305.1 Allomuricauda sp.
GATGCCCTGTATGGCCAAATTGTGGATACTGTAAACAAACCTGATATCCTTTAAATTGGTATAATCAGGGTGGTATTGTCTTAAAAACAACAACAAACTGGTGTGCCAATCGTGCAGGTGAACTACATCCAAATCCCCAAAAGCCCCTTTTTTGATGGCTTCCGCAACCCCCGTACAAAAAATAAAGTATTTGATAGCATCGGTGTAAAATGGCTCTTCTGGATCGTTGTGGTAAATATGGGCAATATCCCCTGCTTCAATCTCGGGGTGGTGCAGCACATAGTGGAAGATATTTGGAAATTCCTTCTTGGGTTTTACCTCGTATAATTCCGCTGTGTAATTCAGCCCTCTCAATGAAAAATTCAACGTAGCCTTCGGCAGTCCCCCATGGTGCAATCTTGAATAGGCCGGCACAATAACATGTACCTTATCCCCGCGCTCAGAAATCTGTCTGGGCACATCACGAACCACATCACCCATACCACCAGCTTTGCAACTGGCAAGGGCATCATTTTCAGCGGATACAAATAGGAAATTATTCATATGGGAAATTTTGAAGGTTTATTCTGTTGAATATTCAATTTAACCAAAGTTTATTACTGTAGCAAAAAAAAACCTTACCCAAATGGGAAAGGTTTTTTGTATACTAATAAATCATTATGATTATTTAATCTTGAAGGCTTTTTCCTGTGGATAGTAAGCGGTATCGCCCAATTCCTCTTCAATTCTCAACAATTGGTTGTACTTGGCCATACGGTCGCTTCGGGAAGCAGAACCGGTCTTGATTTGACCACAGTTCAATGCTACAGCTAAATCGGCGATAGTATTGTCCTCAGTTTCCCCTGAACGGTGAGACATTACTGAAGTGTACCCGGCATTCTTGGCCATGTTCACGGCTGCGATGGTCCCGGTAAGTGTTCCAATTTGGTGTACTGTGATCAAGATTGAGTTGGCAATGCCATTTTCGATACCTCTTGACAAACGCTCCACATTGGTCACAAACAAATCGTCACCAACCAACTGAACTTTATCACCGATTTTCTCAGTCAAAAGTTTCCATCCTTCCCAATCGTTCTCGTCCATACCATCTTCAATGGAGATGATCGGGTATTTTTCGCAAAGGTCGGCAAGGTATTGGGCCTGCTCGGCAGAAGTCCTTACTTTACCTTTATCCCCTTCAAACTTGGTGTAATCGTATTTACCATCTACATAAAATTCTGCAGAGGCGCAATCCGAGGCGATCATTACATCGTCGCCCAATTTGTAACCAGCTTTGGCAACAGCTTTTCCGATGGTATCCAAAGCATCTTCTGTACCACCTTCCAAGGTAGGAGCAAAACCACCTTCGTCACCAACAGCAGTACTCAAACCACGGTCATGCAATACTTTCTTAAGGTTGTGGAAGATTTCGGTACCCATTTGCATGGAATGGCTAAAATCTTTAGCCTTAACCGGCATGATCATAAATTCTTGGAACGCAATGGGCGCATCTGAGTGAGATCCACCATTGATAATGTTCATCATGGGAACAGGAAGAGTATTGGCACTAACCCCACCTACATAGCGGTAAAGAGGCATGCCCAACTCATTGGCAGCAGCTTTGGCCACGGCCAAGGAAACACCCAAAATAGCGTTGGCACCCAATTTGGATTTGTTTGGGGTACCATCCAGTTCGATCATGGTTTGATCGATATAGTTTTGTTCAAAAACCGAGGTTCCGATCAACTCTTCGGCCAATATGGAATTTACATTGTTTACGGCCTTGGTTACGCCTTTACCCATAAAAGTGCTCCCTCCGTCTCGCAACTCAACAGCTTCATGCTCCCCTGTTGAGGCTCCTGATGGAACGGCTGCGCGGCCCAAAGTACCATTTTCGGTAACCACATCTACCTCAACGGTAGGATTACCCCTTGAATCCAATATCTGTCTTGCATGAATGTTGATAATAATGCTCATTTTTATTCAATATTAATAGTTGTGATTATTTAGGTAAAGATACAAAAGCAGTGTCTTTTAACTTTAACATATTGCACACAAAACGTACATAAATGCTTAAAAATAAAACTATAACGTTTTAGTTTTTCGCTGTTTTGATGGCATCGAAGAACTGGTCGAAAAGGTAATCGGCATCATGCGGACCAGGGCTTGCTTCTGGGTGATATTGTACCGAAAACACATCCTTGTTCTTCATCCGGATTCCGGCTACGGTCTGGTCGTTCAAATGCACGTGGGTGATCTCCAGCTCTGGATGCGCTTCGGTTTCTTCCCTGTTCACGGCAAATCCGTGGTTTTGGGAAGTGATCTCACCCTTACCCGTCATCAAATTGAGGATAGGATGGTTGATACCTCTGTGGCCGTTGTGCATTTTATAGGTAGATACGCCATTGGCCAAGGCCAATACTTGGTGCCCCAAACAAATTCCGAATACCGGTTTGTCGGAAACAATCATTTCCTTGGTAGCGGCAATAGCATCTGTAAGGGGTTCTGGGTCTCCAGGTCCGTTGGAAATGAAATACCCATCAGGGTTCCATGATTTCATCTCGGTATATGGGGTATTGTATGGAAAAACCTTAATGTAAGCTCCCCTTTTGGCCAAGTTGCGCAAAATGTTCTTTTTAATCCCAATATCCAAAGCAGAGATCTTGTACTCCGCATTTTCCTCCCCATAATAATAAGGCTCTTTAGTGGATACTTTTGATGAAAGTTCCAAACCTTCCATGCTGGGAACTTGTTTCAATTCTTCTTTTAGGGCATCGATCTCATCCACACGGGTAGAGATCAAGGCATTCATGGCACCGTTGTCTCGAATGTAGCTTACCAATGCTCTGGTATCCACATCGGAAATGGCAAATAAGTTGCTTTTGTTCAAGAAATCCAACAAGCTTGAATCTGCACTGGGCCTTGAATATTCATAACTGAAATTTTTGCAAATGAGTCCTGCTATTTTCACGGAATCGGATTCCACTTCATCTTCATTGGTACCGTAATTACCGATATGGGCATTGGTGGTCACCATAAGTTGACCGTAATAGGAGGGATCGGTAAAAATTTCCTGATACCCAGTCATCCCCGTGTTGAAACATACTTCCCCAACAGCGGTACCTTCTTTTCCTCCAACAGCTTTACCATAGAAAATGGTTCCATCGGCCAACAAAATCAATGCTTTTTTCTTTGTGTGATACTTCATGTCGTGTTCTAAAATTTCAGTTATGGCAAAAAAACATAAAAAAAGGATAAGTTCTCACTTATCCTTTTTCCACTAATGTAATAGTTAATAACATTATTCTTATTCTTCAGAATCGTCGGTTTTGGTTTCTGCTGCTGCAGGTGCCGGAGCTTCCGCTTTTTTAGCACCACCGCTTCTTCTACTCCTTCTTGTTGATTTTTTCTTGGTCTCACCAGCGTTGTACAACTCGTTGAAATCGACCAATTCAATCATGGCCATATCAGCGTTGTCACCCAAACGGTTACCCAATTTGATAATCCTTGTATAACCACCTGGTCTGTCCCCTACTTTTTCAGCAACGGTGCTGAACAATTCGGTGATGGCATGTTTGTTTCTCAAGCTACTGAAAACAACCCTTCTGTTATGCATACCTTTTTCGGCGGTCTGGTTGTTCTCTGTCTTAGCTTTGGTGATCAAAGGCTCAACATACTGTTTCAAAGCTTTGGCCTTGGCCACTGTAGTGTTGATTCTTTTGTGTTCGATCAAGGAACAAGCCATATTGGCCAACATGGCCTTTCTGTGGGCCGATGTTCTTCCTAGGTGGTTGATTTTTTTACCGTGTCTCATTTTTACAGTTTATCATCTTGCTACCAAATCCCAAAAGGGAGAGCAAAATATGATTAATTAATCTTTATCTAATTTGTATTTGCTCAAATCCATTCCAAACTGAAGGCCTTTGTTGATAACCAACTCCTCCAATTCTGTCAAGGATTTTTTACCGAAGTTTCTGAACTTCATCAAATCGTTCTTGTTGAAGGAAACCAAATCTCCCAAGGTATCCACCTCGGCGGCTTTCAAACAGTTCAAAGCCCTTACGGACAAATCCATGTCTACCAATTTGGTCTTCAACAACTGACGCATGTGCAAGGATTCCTCATCATACGTTTCGGTCTGTGCAATTTCGTCGGCTTCCAAAGTGATGCGCTCATCAGAGAACAACATAAAGTGGTGGATCAAAACCTTAGCAGCCTCGGTCAACGCATCTTTAGGATGGATGGAACCATCGGTGATGATTTCAAAAACCAATTTTTCGTAATCGGTCTTTTGCTCAACCCTGTAGTTCTCGATGCTGTATTTTACGTTCTTTACGGGAGTGTACACAGAATCCACAGCAATGCTACCAAGCGGTGCGTTGGATTTTTTGTTCTCCTCTGCAGGAACGTAACCACGTCCTTTTTCGATCACGATCTCCATGTTGATGCTCACTTTAGGATCCATGTTACCGATCACCAAATCGGGATTAAGAACTTGGTATCCTGAAATGAACTTTTGGAAATCTCCGGCGGTTAACTGTTCCTTTCCGCTAACGGAGATGGAAACGGTCTCGCTCTCAACATCATCAATTTGTCTTTTAAACCTAACTTGTTTTAGGTTCAATATGATCTCAGTTACGTCTTCAACAACGCCTGGGATAACAGAAAACTCATGTTCAACTCCATCTATGCGCACAGAAGTGATGGCGAAACCTTCCAAAGAGGAAAGCAATACCCTTCTCAGCGCATTCCCAACTGTTAATCCATAGCCAGGTTCCAAAGGGCGAAATTCAAATTTCCCTTCGAAATCT
>JASBTS010000061.1 GCA_030148305.1 Allomuricauda sp.
GGAAGAGTCCGCCTCCGGAATAAACCCGAAGGGCATAATCGCCGCATAATTGGCATGGATGTCCAGAACTGGATTTACATGAATCTGTGCCACCTCATCTCCAGAACTCACAAAACTTACCCCATTCACCTTATCCTCCACGTTCTTTGTACAGGAGAGGGAAATGAGCAATCCAAGTACTATCAATTTCTTCATAGCCAATAAAATACTCCTCTAAAATACATTTTTATGGAAAGTGTCACATCTTAAAATCTTACTAATTTATTGCGATTGGATTAAGTTCCATAATTTTAATACGACTCAATCTTCCAAACATACCAAACCCATGGAGCACATCGCCATTATCGGAAATGGAATTGCCGGCGTTACCGCTGCCAGACATATCCGTAAACTTTCCGATAAAAAAATCACCATCATCTCTTCGGAAACCCAGTACTTTTTTTCCAGGACCGCTTTGATGTACGTTTACATGGGCCACATGAAGTTTGAGCATACCCAACCCTACGAAAACCACTTTTGGAAAAAGAACCGCATTGATCTGATCCAAGGTTTTGTGACCAAGGTAAACCCCGAAGTCAAAAATGTACTGTTGGAAAACGGCCATGCTATCCCTTATGACAAACTCATAATCGCAACTGGATCCAAACCCAATAAATTTGGATGGCCAGGCCAAGAGCTGGAAGGCGTTCAAGGACTTTATTCCAAACAAGACCTTGACCTTTTGGAAAAAAATGCTCCAAACAATACCGTTTGCCAACGGGCCGTGATCGTTGGGGGCGGATTGATTGGCATTGAATTGGCAGAAATGCTTCGGACGCGTAACATTCCCGTGACTTTTTTGGTCCGTGAAAACAGTTTTTGGAATGGTGTTTTGCCCAATGGCGAATCCCAGATGATCAATGAACATATTCAGGAACACCACATCGACCTTCGGTTAAATGCATCCTTAAAAGAAATTATTGCGGATGAAAACGGAAGGGTAAAATCGGTGATCGTGGCCGAAACCGGAGAAGAAATTCCGTGTAATGTGGTAGGATTGACAGCAGGAGTGACCCCTAACATCGACTTTTTGAAAGATTCAGGCATCGAATTGGGCCGCGGCGTTAAGGTAAACCGATTCCTTGAAACCAATATGGAAGATGTTTACGCCATCGGTGATTGCGCGGAACAACATGAAGCCATTGGCAACCGCAGGCCAGTGGAAGCTGTTTGGTACACCGGCCGCATGATGGGCGAAACCCTGGCCCAGACCATCTGCGGCAACAAAACGGAGTACAACCCCGGTCACTGGTTCAACTCGGCCAAGTTTCTGGACATCGAGTACCAAACCTACGGTTGGGTTTTTCCAGAAAAGAAGAAAAAAGAGAACGAAACCCATTTTCATTGGCGACATGCCAAGGAAAAAAAATGCATCACCATAGCTTTTGACCAAGAATCAAAACAACTGTTGGGACTCAATACCTTTGGTATCCGCATACGTCATCAGATTGTTGACCAATGGCTAAGCGATAAAAAGGACATCGATTTTGTGATGGAGCATTTGGCCGACGCCAACTTTGACCCAGAATTTTATAGGACTTACGAGCCCCAGATTGTTTCCAAATACAACACCGATTTTGGAACATCCATCCAACCCAAAAAGAAAAATCTAAAACGCATCTTCCAATTGGGATGATAATCATTGACCATGAGCAACTACGATAAAAGTATGGCCCTAACCGGGCAACCGCCCAAAAGTTTAAGCCTTAACCAAAAACTTGCGACCGTTTTGGGCATGATGGGCATGGGCATTCTGTTATTGGCCACCTTCAATGTCTCCTTTCCGAACAAAACATTGTGGTTAACGGTTTCCTTATTGGCCATTTCCCTAGGAACACTTTGGTTTTCCTGGGATGCCTATTCTAGAAAACTCCCCGGCATCAAAAATGATGGGGTATGGTTCAAATCCATTTCCAGCAGGGGTTTATGGGGGTGGATGGCCGGTCTGGCCTTAACGGGATTTTACATCATTCTCTATTTCTATCCTGAGTATTTGGGCCTGGTAAATGGAGGTGAAAACAAAGGTGTCATTGCACTTTTTGATCCTTTGAGCAAATTATTGAGCGGTAATCCCGCAAGCCAATGGTTTGTTTACGGCACCTTGTACACCGTGGCCATACTGATTTTTGGCATCAAGTTTCTTTGGAAATACCGCCATAACCGTTATGAAAGGTTGCGGACGTTCAGTGTGATGTTCTTTCAATTGGCCTTTGCCTTCATTATTCCTGAAGTGATGGCCCGCTTGAACGGACATAAAATCCTCAATGGAGGGAGCCTGCCCTATTACGACCTAAAGAGCATCTGGCCACTCAATTATTACAATTTTGAAGGCTATCGCATCAAAGGGTTTCTGAGTTCAGGCGATATTGGTTTTGCCCTGTTGATCTTTGGCATAATTTCCATTTTTGTGATCACGCCCATTCTTACTTATCGCTATGGAAAAAGATGGTACTGTTCTTGGGTCTGTGGTTGCGGGGGACTGGCCGAAACTGCTGGGGATGCCTTCCGCCAATTGAGCGATAAATCGGTGAATGCCTGGAAAATAGAACGTTGGGTAGTGCACAGCGTGGTCGTCTTTGTTACGTTGATGACCACTGCGGTAGTCTATTCCTATTTGGGAACCGATACCAGTAAATATTGGCTTACCAAAAGCACTTTCTTGATAGGGGTAGCCGCATTGCTAACGCTCGTTTTCGGTTTGGTGATGCTCTTTAAAAGGGACCAGCTTCAAAAAGATGCCCAATACGGTGCCATCGGCTATTTTGTAATCATTATGGCTTTGATCGGGTTTCACTTTTTCAGTGGTGAAGGTCAGGTATTCCTTTTCAAATCGGAAACCCTTCGCAAAACCTATTCCTTCTTGATTGGAAGTATTTTTTCCGGTGTGATCGGCACGGGTTTTTATCCCATTTTTGGCAGTAGGGTATGGTGCCGATTTGGTTGCCCAATGGCTGCGATTTTAGGTTTTCAACAACGATTGTTTTCAAGGTTCAGGATCACTACCAATGGCGGTCAGTGCATCTCTTGCGGTAACTGCTCCACCTATTGCGAAATGGGTATCGATGTACGCACCTATGCCCAAAAAGGCGAAAACATTGTCCGAGCCAGCTGCGTAGGATGCGGCATTTGTTCTGCAGTTTGCCCCAGAGGCGTGCTCAAATTGGAAAATGGACCGTTGGAGGGCAGAATCGACAGTAACCAAATTCTTTTGGGTAACGATGTGGATTTGATGAGTTTAGTGAATCAAAAATAAACATCCCGTAAATCTGTAGTTGCCAACTTTCATTTCCAACTTAATTCAGCCCAAAATCCAAAGAAAAGGTTAGTTTTGGTCCCTCAAACACAAACCAAAATTGAACCCCCTCGCATGGCGGATATCCGAGTCATTATCCCTGCAATCAACGAAGGAGATTCCATAGGAAAGGTCGTTTCCGAATTGCCCAAACATGTTACCGAAATTATTGTCGCGGACAATGGTTCCCAGGACGATACGGCAGAAAATGCCCGTAAAGCCGGGGCAACGGTGGTCACCGAAACCCGCAAAGGATATGGCTACGCCTGCCTAAAAGGATTGGAATACATATCCAAACAATCCAAAGTACCCGATATCATCGTATTTATCGACGGAGATTATTCAGATTATCCCGAGGAGTTGGATAAGGTGGTCGCCCCAATTTTGGAAAATGATGTGGATTTTGTGGTCGGAGCTCGAAAAAAGGCACTCAGGGAACCCGGTTCAATGACTCCACAACAGGTTTTTGGGAACCAATTGGCCACTTTTTTAATGCGGGTGCTCTTTAGGTCAAGATTTACGGATTTAGGACCTTTTAGGGCCATAAAATATGAAAAGCTCAAAGAATTGGGGATGCAGGACACAACTTATGGGTGGACTGTGGAAATGCAGTTAAAAATATTACGGAAAAAAATGTCATATACCGAAATACCAGTACGTTACAAACGAAGAATTGGGGTATCAAAAGTATCAGGTACGGTAAAAGGTACTATATTTGCAGGCATAAAAATCTTGGGTTGGATCTTTAAATACAGTTTAAAATAAATGGGACTTACTATCGCTTACATCATCATCGGCATTTACAGTACAGCCTTAATTTTGATTTTTATGTACAGCCTATCCCAGTTGAATCTTTTGATCAACTACTTGGGCTATAAAAAACGAATTGAAGAGGCTCCCAAGTTCAACCTTTTGGATCCAAAGGAAATACCCTTTGTCACCATCCAATTGCCTATCTACAATGAAGAATATGTAGTGGAGCGTTTGTTGGACAACATTGCCAAGATCGAATACCCAAAAAGCAAATTGGAAATCCAGGTTTTGGACGATTCAACTGACGAGTCCGTTATCGAGACCGCCAGAAGGATCGAGGAACTTCAAAAAACCGGATTGGACATTCAACATATCCGCAGGGAAAATAGAAAAGGATACAAGGCCGGCGCCCTTAAAGAGGGATTGGCCATCGCAAAAGGGGAATTCATTGCCATTTTTGATGCCGACTTTCTTCCCGAAAGCGATTGGTTGAAAAAGACTGTGCCCTATTTCAAGGATGAGGAAATCGGTGTGGTGCAGACCCGTTGGGGACACATCAACCGCGATTACTCCACTTTGACTCGTATCCAAGCCTTTGCTTTGGATGCACACTTCACATTGGAGCAAGTTGGAAGGAACTCCAAAGGACACTTCATCAACTTCAACGGTACCGCTGGTATCTGGAGAAAGGAATGCATCCTTGACGCAGGTAACTGGGAAGGCGATACCTTGACCGAGGATTTGGATTTGAGCTACCGTGCCCAATTGAAAAACTGGAAATTCAAATATTTGGAAGACGTGGAAACCCCCGCAGAGCTTCCGGTTGTGATCAGTGCTGCCCGTTCCCAACAATTTCGTTGGAACAAAGGTGGTGCCGAAAACTTTAGAAAATCCTTCTGGAGTGTGATCACTTCCAAGAACATTTCGTTCAAGACGAAGTTCCACGGCGTAATGCACTTGTTGAACAGTTCCATGTTCCTTTGTGTGTTTATCGTGGCCTTGTTGAGCATCCCTATGCTTTACATCAAAAACACCTATGGACATTTGGGTTGGATTTTTGAAGTAACCAGCTTCTTCATTGTAAGTACCATTATCCTTTTCATTTGTTACTGGTTTACCTATAAGAGTATTCAGGGTAGTAGTTTCGATAATTTTGTGGACTATATAAAACTCTTTTTCACCTTCTTCTCCGTGGCATTGGGCTTCTCATTGCACAATACCGTTGCCGTTTTGGAAGGACATTTGGGAAAAAGAAGTGAATTTGTCCGTACCCCAAAGTTCAACATCAATAACCTAACCGACTCTTGGAAGGGCAACAAATACTTGGCGAAAAAGCTTTCCCCTAACATGATTCTGGAATTCGCCTTGATGATCTATTTCCTATTTGGAATGTACAGTGCCGTGCCTTTGAACGATTATGGATTGTTCCCTTTCCATTTGATGTTGTTCCTAGGTTTTGGATTTGTTTTCTTTAAATCATTGACCTCCAAGGCATAAATCATGCAATCTTATTGGCGACTGCACAGATACCCGATACTTTTTGCTATCGTCAGTATCCTGTTCTACGCCTCGTTTGCCTATGACCTTATCCGCACGGATACGGTAAAACTGTTCATGCTCTTTGGTGCATTGTTTTTTCTGTACTACAAGATCATTCAGTTTGAAAAGTGGAACTTTAAGTTCCTTTTGGTAATCGGCATCCTTTTCAGATTGGTTTTTTTGGTTGCGGAACCCAATCTTTCCCAAGATTTTTACCGCTTTATTTGGGATGGGGAATTGATCAAGAACGGTATCAACCCCTATTTGTACACCCCAGATCAGCTGATGGAACAAGGAAAGGTCGTCATCGCCAACATGAGGGAATTGCATTCGGGCATGAGCGAACTCAACGCCCGTCATTTTAGCAACTACCCTCCCGTGAACCAAATCCTTTTTGCCCTTTCAGCCTTTTTGGGCGGAGGGAGTATTTTGGGATCCATAATCGCTATGCGATTGCTTATCATTTTGGCCGACTTGGGCGTGTTGTACTTCGGTCGTAAACTGCTCATACAACTCAACCAGGCCCACCACCGGGTATTCTGGTATTTCTTAAATCCACTGGTCATCATAGAACTTACGGGCAATCTTCATTTTGAAGGGGTCATGTTGTTCTTTTTTATTTGGTCGCTCTACTTGCTCGCCAAACAAAAGTGGATATGGGCCGCTCCGGTTTATGCCCTTTCCATAATGGTCAAATTGGTTCCCTTGTTATTGTTGCCTATCCTACTTAAATACCTTGGTCTCAAAAAAAGTATCGGGTTTTACGCCCTTACCATACTAGCATGTTTGGCCTTACTCCTTCCGTTTTACTCCCCGGTTTTCCTCGACAATTATTCGGAGACATTGAAACTTTGGTTTTCCAATTTTGAGTTTAACGCCGGCGTCTATAATGTAGTCAAGAAAATTGCCGTGACCTATTATGAAGCCAAACCTTGGGAACTCATCGATGCCTATGGTACGCTAGTCACCAAGATTGTTGTCGTAGCTACACTATTGATTGCTTTCATCCTGAAAAATCAAAAGCTGCCCACGGCCATCACCTCAATGGTATTGGCACTTTCCTGTTATTACTTTTTGACCAGCACCGTGCATCCTTGGTACGTGGTGTTCCTTATGGGAATTTCCATATTTTCATCCCTTCGGTTTCCATTGTTATGGTCGTTGATGGTCATTTTGAGTTATCAAACCTATGCCAATGTCGATTACAAGGAGCAACTTTGGTTATTGGCCATTGAATACATTTTGGTGATTGGCTATTTTATTTATGAAATGATAGGAGTGCTATCAAAAAAGTTATATTTCTTCAAAAAATAGTACCCGTTCCTAGGCTTATTGGAATTAATTTGTACTTTTAACCCTCGAATGAAAGGACAAGAATACATATCGTTTACATTGAGCGTTCCCGCGCCAATCAGTCCATTTAGTCCCCGTCGCCGCCCGTAAGGGTGCAGTCTTTTTTTGGAAATAGGTGAGTCCATTTCCCCAATACAATCAACAATTTATTATTTTATTACAGTCTAAACGCTTGCAATGGATATTCTAGTTGCTAACGAATCACATTTTAAATACGCACAGATCATCTGTGATACTATAGCCGAATCTGCTAAGGTTCGCGGAACCGGTATTGCCAAACGTACCCCGGAATACATCATGAAAAGGTTGCAGAACGGCAACGCCATCATTGCTTTGGATGGAGATAAATTCGCCGGGTTTTGCTATATCGAAGTTTGGGGCAACAAGGATTTTGTCGCCAACTCTGGGTTGATCGTTCATCCCGATTACCGAAACCAAGGATTGGCCAAGCAGATCAAGAAGGCCGTGTTCGACCTATCCCGAAAAAAATTCCCCGATGCCAAAATTTTCGGTATCACCACCGGTTTGGCCGTAATGAAGATGAACTACGAACTAGGTTACAAACCCGTTACGTTTTCTGAATTGACGGACGACCCTGAATTTTGGAAAGGTTGCCAAACCTGCAAAAACTTCGACATTCTTACCCGTACGGAGAAGAAAATGTGCCTTTGTACCGGTATGTTGTACGATCCCGCAGCCAAAAAAACCGAACCGAAAAAAATTGACAGCAAGGTTTTCCAAAGATTGAAGCAGATCAAGGAAACCCTTTTTCTAAAAAAGAAACCATAATAGGTGTCAGTTCGAAAGCAGTCGTAATCTGACATTGAATTTAAAGAATTATAAAAATGAAAAAATTAGTTTTAGCCTACAGCGGCGGATTAGATACCTCATATTGTGCCAAATCCCTATCACAGGACGAAGGTTTTGAGGTACACGCGGTAAGTGTGAACACAGGAGGTTTCTCCAAAACCGAAATCGAGGAAATCGAGAAAAAGGCTCTTGCTTTGGGCGCTACAAGCTATACCTCAATCAATGCCGTTTCCACCTTTTATGAGACTGTGGTAAAATACCTCATCTTCGGAAACGTACTCCGTAACAATACCTACCCGCTTTCTGTAAGCGCAGAACGAATTGTACAGGCACTGGAAATTGTAAAGCATGCCAAAAAAATTGGTGCCAAATATATCGCGCACGGAAGTACCGGAGCGGGCAACGACCAAGTACGGTTCGATATGATCTTTCAGATTTTGGCCCCTGAAATTGAAATCATAACCCCTATCCGTGACAAAAAATTGGCCAGGGAAGTAGAAATCGAGTACTTAAAACAAAATGGTATCGATTATCCTTGGGAAAAGGCCAAATATTCAGTCAATAGAGGACTTTGGGGAACATCCGTGGGCGGTTCCGAAACCTTGACCTCACACTTATCCCTGCCAGACAGCGCCTATCCGAGCCAATTGGAAAAAGAACTTCCAAAAGAGGTGAAACTTACTTTCAAAAAAGGGGAATTAGTGGCCATTGATGGTGAAGAGAACAATCCAGTGGCCAACATTGAAAAGCTATCGGAAATTGCTTCTAAATACGCCATTGGCAGGGACATCCACGTGGGTGATACCATCATCGGAATCAAAGGTAGGGTCGGTTTTGAAGCTGCCGCCCCATTGATCATCATCAAAGCACACCACTTGTTGGAAAAACACACTTTGAGCAAATGGCAACAGTTCCAAAAGGAACAATTATCCAGTTTTTATGGCATGTTGCTGCACGAAGGTCACTATTTGGATGAAGTAATGAGAAACATTGAAGCCTTTTTGGCTGATTCCCAAAAACACGTTTCGGGAGATGTTTTCGTGACCCTTTACCCATATCGTTTTGAATTGAACGGGATTTCATCCGAGCACGATTTGATGAACGCTTCCTTCGGAAGTTACGGGGAAATGAACAAAGGTTGGACAGCAGATGACGCCAAGGGCTTCATCAAGATTTTGTCCAACTCCGGGAAAATTGCCAACCATGTAAACCAAGATTATGATTAAAACGGGAATCATTGGCGGTTCCGGATACACGGGTGGAGAGCTGATCCGAATTCTGCTCAACCATCCCCATGCCGAAATCGACTTTGTATACAGTACCACAAGGGCCGGAAAACCGATTTCCTCGGCACACCCCGATCTTTTGGGGATGACCGACCTGCAATTTTCTGGAGAGATCAATCCCAATGTGGATGTCGTCTTTTTATGCTTGGGTCACGGGAATTCCACGACATTTTTAACGGAAAATCCTTTCTCGGTAAGCACCAAGATCATCGACCTCAGTAACGACTTTAGATTGCAGACCGATTCCATGTTTAATGGCAAACGTTTTATATATGGGCTTCCAGAACTGAACAAGTCTGCCATTCAATCTGCAGAAGCGATAGCCAATCCCGGTTGTTTTGCCACAGCGATCCAGTTGGCTTTGTTGCCTTTGGCTAAAGCGGGTTTGTTGAACCATGAAATCCATGTGAATGCCGTAACGGGGAGTACAGGGGCTGGGGTTGGATTGTCCGCCACCTCACATTTCAGTTGGAGAAATAACAACATTTCTTGGTACAAGCCCTTTACCCATCAACATTTGGGGGAGATTGGGGAAAGCTTGAAATCCTTTGGCAATGCAGTGGGCAAATTGATGTTTTTACCGAATCGCGGCAACTTCACAAGAGGAATTTTGGCAACGGCCTACACCCAGTTTGAAGGTTCGTTGGAAGAGGCCAAAAAGTTGTATGCAGCTTTTTACCAAGATGCGGTATTCACCCACATGTCCGAAGAGGAAATCAACCTAAAACAAGTGGTGAACACCAATCAGTGCCATATCCATTTGCACAAACACGATGATCTTTTGTTGGTGACCTCGGCCATCGATAATTTATTGAAAGGTGCCTCCGGGCAAGCGGTTCAGAACATGAATCTGATGTACGGTTTCGCAGAAACCGAAGGTCTGTTGTTAAAAGCGGGGGTATTTTAAAACTGGTACCCTGAGCGGAGTCGAAGGGTTTAATTTTATATAAAATGGATTCCCGTTGGAGTTTATGCTGAGCAAAGCGAAGTGCGGGAATGACAAATAAGAAAAATATGAAAATAGCCATCATAGGAGCAGGGAACTTGGGCTTGGCCATTGCCAAAGGAATTTTACACACCAACGGCGCCACCACCATGTACCTTACCAAAAGAAACGCCAAATCCATCAAAGATTGGGAGAAATACGGGAATGTCACCGTGACCTCCGACAATTTGGAGGCCATTAAAAATTCCGATATTCTGATTTTCGCCGTTCAACCCGGTCATTTTACAACTTTGCTGGAGCAAAGCAAAGATCTGTTGACTGAAAAACACGTGATCATCAGTACCATCACCGGATACAGCATCCCAAAAATTGAAAGCATCATCGGGGAAGATAAATTCATCATCCGAAGTATGCCCAACACGGCCATTTCAGTCGGGAAGTCCATGACCTGTATTTGCAGTAACGAATTGGGCAAAAAACGCATCGATTTGGCCAAGGCCATTTTTAACCGCATGGGTCACACCATGGAAATTCCAGAGGACCAAATGCAGGCCGCCACAGTGATCTGCGCCAGTGGTATTGCTTTCTGGATGCGCTTGATCCGTGCCACCACCCAAGGGGCCATCCAGTTGGGATTCGATGCCAAGGAAGCCCAAGAACTGGCCATGCATACCTGTAACGGAGCCGCTAGTTTGTTGATTGAATCAGGTAGCCATCCGGAAGAGGAAATCGATAGGGTAACCACTCCCAAAGGATGTACCATTGAAGGCTTGAACGAAATGGAACACCAAGGTTTGAGCTCTTCCTTGATCAAGGGTATCGTGAGTTCCTATGAAAAAATTAGCCATATCAAAAAGGGATAACCATGAAATTATTCGACGTATACCCCCTATATGATGTAACCCCAGTGTCCGCCAAGGGCATTGAAGTTTGGGACGACAAAGGACAAAAATACCTGGATTTTTACGGCGGTCACGCCGTGATTTCCATCGGACATACCCATCCACATTATGTGAAACGTATAGAGGATCAATTGGAGAAAATTGCCTTTTACAGCAATTCTGTTCAAAATCCTGTGCAAGAAGCCTTGGCAGTCAAATTGGGCAAACTTTCCGGTTGCGAGAATTATGATCTATTCATGTGCAATTCTGGCGCCGAGGCTAATGAAAATGGCTTGAAAATGGCTTCTTTTCACAACGGAAAAGCCAAAGTGATCGCTTTCAAGAACAGTTTTCATGGACGTACTTCCGCCGCTGTTGCCGCCACGGACAACCCAAAGATCAATGCGCCCATCAATCTACAGCAAGAGGTTACCTTTTTGCCGTTGAACGATTTTGAGGCATTTGAAAAAGCCATTACTTCTGATGCCTATTGTGCCGTTATCTTGGAGGCCATTCAAGGAGTGGGTGGATTGGATGAACCCACCACCGCATTTTACCAATTCATTGCCGAAAAATGCAAGGAAAACCATGTGGTTTTGATTGCCGATGAAGTGCAATCCGGTTATGGACGAAGCGGAAAATTCTTTGGTTTTCAACATCATGGGATTCAGCCTGATATCATTTCCATCGCCAAAGGGATGGGTAACGGATTTCCTGTGGGCGGGGTATTGATCCACGAATCTTTTAAACCTTCCTACGGACTGTTAGGAACCACCTTTGGTGGTAACCATTTGGCCTGCGCCGCAAGTTTGGCCGTTTTGGAGGTATTGGAATCTGAGAATCTCATTGAAAATGCTTCGGATTTGGGAGTCTATTTTAGGGAAAAGGCCGCCGAGGTCCCCCAAATCATCAAAGTGAAAGGCAGAGGGTTGATGATCGGACTCGAATTTGATTTTGAGGTAGCCGAACTGCGCAAAAAATTGATCTATGACCACCACATGTTCACTGGTAGCGCCAACAACAAAAAGTTACTGCGGTTTTTACCGGCATTGAACATTACCAAGGCACACATCGACCTATTCTTTGACGCGCTCAAAAAAGCATTGAAATGAAGCACTATTTATCCGTAAACGATATCGATTCGCTCCCCGATTGGGTGGAGGAAGCAATCAACCTAAAAAAAGACCCGTATCAATTTGAAGATCTGGGCAAACGCAAAACCTTGTGCCTATTATTTTTCAATAACAGTCTACGTACCCGTTTGAGTACCCAAAAA
>JASBTS010000207.1 GCA_030148305.1 Allomuricauda sp.
AATGCCATTGCCATGACTTCCTACCAAGGGGGGCACAACGAATATTTCAGGTATATGTTCGATTTGCTGAAGGAAAGAGGAGCCGGGCATATCAAGATTTTTGGTGGTGGCGGTGGGGTCATTCTCCCAGAAGAAATCAAGGAACTGATGGCCTACGGAATCGAACGGATCTATTCACCTGATGATGGTAGGGAAATGGGGCTACAGGGTATGATCAATGATTTGGTCCAGCGTTGTGATGAGGCTGTACCAAATTTGACGATCCCAAAGGGGAAAACATTGGAGTCGCTTTTGGAACAACGAGATCCGAATACGCTGGCACGGTTGATTTCCTTGGCAGAGAACCGGCATGAGGCCTTTGAAAAGCTTCAGCCTGAAATAGAAAAAAGGGAAGGAAAAGTTCCGGTACTTGGGATAACGGGTACTGGAGGTGCAGGAAAATCGAGCTTGGTGGATGAATTGGTGCGCCGTTTCTTGATCGATTTCCCAGAAAAACATATCGGGATCATATCCGTAGATCCTTCAAAACGCAAAACAGGCGGAGCTCTTTTAGGCGATAGGATTAGGATGAACGCCATTAACAACCAAAGGATCTACATGCGTTCCTTGGCTACCCGTCAATCTAATTTGGCACTCTCCAAGCATGTTGCCGAAGCAGTTCAAGTGCTCAAGGCGGCCAATTATGATCTCATTATTTTGGAGACCTCGGGCATTGGCCAATCCGATACTGAAATCTTGGAACACAGCGATGTTTCCCTATATGTGATGACACCGGAATTTGGGGCGGCTACCCAATTGGAAAAAATTGATATGCTCGATTTCGCGGATGTCGTGGCCATCAACAAATTTGATAAACGGGGTGCTTTGGATGCCCTTCGTGATGTGAAAAAGCAATATGCCCGAAATCACGGATTATGGCATGCCAAGGAAGATGAGCTTCCCATTTTTGGTACCATCGCCTCACAGTTCAATGATCCAGGCATGAACAATCTCTACAAAAAGGTAATGGATACTTTGGTGGAAAAAACGGGGGCCGGTTTAAATTCAGCTTTTGAGGTTTCTAGTGAAATGGCTGAAAAGATTTACGTGATCCCACCATCCCGAACTAGATACCTTTCGGAAATAGCGGAAAACAACCGTGCCTATGATATCAAGGCCATGGAGCAGGCCAAAACGGCCCAAAAACTGTATGGTATTTTCCTGACCTTGGCCTCAACGCTGGATGTAGAACCCGAAAAAGCGGAGGTACTTTTCTTAGGTAAATTTGGATTGAATGAGGATGAAATCAATAAGTTGGTTACCAATCAAACATCCAAGGAACTCATAGGGTTGCTGATCAAGGAATTTGACAAGGTCAAGATGCAATTATTGCCACAGCATTGGGAAACCCTCTTGAAATGGAAAGAAAAGGTAGAACGTTATGCTTCCGAATACTATGTTTTTAAAGTTCGTAACAGGGAAGTAAAAATCAAGACCCATACCGAATCCCTTTCCCATAGCCAGATTCCGAAAGTAGTATTGCCTAAATACAAGGCTTGGGGCGATATCCTCCAATGGATTTTGCAGGAAAATGTTCCAGGGGAATTCCCATATACGGCAGGGCTATATCCGTTCAAGCGGGAAGGGGAGGACCCCACCCGGATGTTTGCTGGCGAAGGTGGCCCTGAGCGAACGAATAGACGCTTTCATTATGTGAGTATGGATATGCCCGCGAAGCGACTTTCCACAGCCTTTGATTCAGTGACCTTATACGGAAACGATCCTGATCATCGTCCTGACATATATGGAAAAATCGGGAACGCAGGAGTTTCGATTTGTTGTTTGGATGATGCCAAAAAACTCTATTCAGGATTTGACCTAAGTGATCCGATGACTTCCGTGAGCATGACCATCAATGGTCCGGCACCCATGTTGTTGGCGTTTTTCATGAATGCGGCCATTGACCAGAATTGCGAAAAATACATCCGTGAAAATGGTTTGGAGAATGAGGTGCAGAAGAAAATAGGAGCCCTTTATGAAAATGTGGAACGTCCCACTTATCTTGGGGAACTTCCCGAAGGAAACAATGGTCTTGGGTTGATGCTTTTGGGTGTGACCGGGGACCAAGTACTTCCAAGGGAAGTGTATGATAAGATCAAGCAGGAAACCCTTAGCCAGGTTCGTGGTACGGTACAGGCCGATATTTTAAAGGAAGATCAGGCCCAGAACACCTGTATATTTTCTACCGAGTTTGCCCTAAAATTGATGGGAGACGTTCAGGAATATTTTATTGACCATAACGTTCGTAACTTTTACTCCGTTTCCATTTCTGGCTACCATATTGCAGAGGCTGGGGCCAACCCCATTACCCAATTGGCCTTTACCCTCTCCAACGGATTTACGTATGTGGAATATTATTTGAGTAGGGGGATGGATATCAACAAGTTTGGTCCCAACCTATCTTTTTTCTTTTCCAATGGTGTAGACCCGGAATATGCCGTCATCGGAAGGGTGGCCAGAAGAATTTGGTCCAAGGCGCTTAAGGAAAAATATGGGGCAGATCCCAGGGCACAGATGTTGAAATATCACATCCAGACCTCGGGTAGGAGCCTTCACGCCCAAGAGATCGATTTCAATGATATCCGTACCACATTACAAGCACTGTACGCCATTTATGATAATTGCAATTCCCTACATACCAATGCCTATGATGAAGCCATTACCACCCCTACCGAAGAATCCGTGCGCAGAGCTATGGCCATCCAATTGATCATCAACAAGGAGTTGGGATTGGCCAAAAATGAAAACCCATTGCAGGGATCGTTCATTATTGAGGAATTAACGGATTTAGTTGAAGAAGCCGTTTTAATGGAATTTGACAGGATTACCGAACGAGGAGGAGTGTTGGGTGCTATGGAAACCATGTACCAACGTTCCAAGATCCAAGAAGAAAGCCTTCATTATGAGACCTTGAAGCATTCTGGAGAGTACCCTATCATTGGTGTGAACACCTTTTTGAGTTCCAAGGGATCTCCAACTATTTTGCCAGCGGAAGTAATACGTGCCACTGAGGAAGAAAAGCAAAACCAGATCAAGACCTTGCAACATCTTCATGTTCGGGAAAGCGATCGTTCAGCAAAACAACTGAAAGAACTACAAGATGTGGCCGCCAACAACGGCAATATTTTTGAGAAACTAATGGAAGTGGCCAAAAGTTGTTCACTCGGTCAGATTACCGAAGCCTTGTTCCAGGTCGGGGGTCAGTATCGACGAAATATGTAAGGAAAAATTATGGAGTTAGTTAGATAGTGACTTTCTCCACTTTTTAAAAGTGATTCGGAAGGTTTTGATTTCCCTACGGAGAAGGTTCAAATATTCCTTTTCCTTTACGCCGTCCCTTTCAAGACCATTACAGTAGGCCAAAATGTTACGGGTCATGATATTGACAAAGGAAAGGCTCCTCATGCGAACCGAATAGGAGTTGCTCAATGCAGCTTGCTCCACTTCTTGGGTAATCAGAAGGGCATCGGTTACCAAGGATTTGGTGATATCGTCACGAAAACTGTCTATTTGACGAAAAGACAGTATTTCCCTATTATGTGCAAAATAGGAGGCAACCGCTTCGCTCAAATCGCGTAGAGCCAAGGATTTACGGTATACAAGCAGGGTATTTAGAGAACTTCTCTCCATCTTTTCAAAAGCAATTTTGTACCATAAAATTACGGACGATTGAAAAATTCTTACTTTTGTTTTTTAAGTAATGATTTAATTTGGCTTTAAAAAGCAAAATTTATAGCCTTATTTTCTTTTCAAATGAAGATAGATGATCTGAACTGGCAAATCCTTGGGCACTTGCAGCGCAATGCAAGGGAGTCTTTTGCCAATATTGGCCGTAAGGTTGGGCTTACTTCTCCAGCCGTTGCGGAGCGTGTTAAGAAGATGGAAGATATTGGAATTATTGAAGGCTACAGGGCCAACATCAGTTATGTGGAGGCGGGACACCAATTAAAGGCCATCATCATGTTAAGGGCCTTTATGGGCAAACTGAAACCCTTTTTGGACAAGGTGAAATCCTTTCAAGAAGTGGTCAATTGTTATAGAATCACTGGTAACGAAAATATCATTATGGAAGTGGTGTTGCGGGACCAATCACATCTGGAAAAATTCATTGATGAACTTATCGTTTATGGGGAATGTAGAACCCACATTGTGCTATCCAATGTTGTGGCCCATGCCCCCATTAAAAAGGGCAAGGTCTCAAAATAGGTTTCGTCAAAAAATATAGGCCAATAGGTTTTGGCTAGATTTTTGTGCAATAATTGCTATGAAGAAAATTTATTTTACCGCCATTCTGTTTACCATTTTAGGATCCTTCACCAATGCCCAAAAAATGGTTTTAAAAAAGGGTGAAATCATTGAAAACCTGATGGTCAATGATTCCCTTAAAAGTACATTTTCACTTTACTTGCCTACCAATTTCAGTACGGATGCCCAATGGCCCTTGCTAATGGTTTTTGATGTGAACGGCAAGGAAAAGCAGGCATTGTCCATGTTTGTATTGGCTGCGGAAAAGGAAGGCTACGTTTTGGCCGCCCCCAAAATGCTGGATACACTTTCGTTGACCAACAACATGCTTTTAACGAGCAAGACCATTGAAGAAGTCGTAAATATTTTACCGATAAGGAAAGGTAGGGTCTATGCAGCCGGTGAATCTTCCGGAGGCCGATTCGCTACCTTGGTCCCTATTTTTATTCCAGGGGTGAAAGGGGCCATTTCCATTGGATCTTCATTGGCAAACCGGGAGTTGTTGAATATCAAGAGTCCTTTTCATTTTATCGGGATGGTCAGCAAGGACAATTTTGAATACACATCTATGTTGACCGATACCAAATTGCTGGACAAGATGAAGTTTCCAAACCAAATGCTGCTGTTTGATGGAAACAAGGATTGGCCAGGGGTTGAATATCTGGAAAAGGGAATGCAACTTTTTACCTTGGATGCCATGGGACGAAACCTGATTCCCAAAGACTCCAGTTATATAAACAATGCCTACAAGGAAGATTTGGACAAGGTGAACCATCTTCAAAGTATAGGTGATCTGTTATGGGCGGAACAGTATATGACCGAGATGATGTCCATTTATGGCGTCCACAGAAATTTGGATTCCCTTAGATTGGTCCAGAAGGAATTGAGAAAGGATAAGCAGTTCAGGGCCAAGGGGCGAAATGAAAATTCGGCATTTCTCAAGGAGTCCTTGTTGAAAGAAGATTTCCAATATTATATGGAGGAGGATGTGTACACCCATAACTTCAACAATTTGGGTTGGTGGAACCATCAAATGGGGGAAATTCAAAAATATAAGAATGCAACGGATCCTTTTGAAAAGGAAATGGGTTATCGATTATTGGGATTTGTAAATGCTTTGGCCGAGGACAACATCAATTTGATACAAAACAATGATGTGATCGATGAGGATGCCTTGGCATTTCTATATATGCTAAAAACAATTTTGGAACCGGATAATTTTGATTACTATCTGAAAACCATTTCCTTGAGCGCCAAAAACGAGGATTTTGGCACTTCGTTGTTCTATTTGGAAGAAGCCTTTAAAAAAGGGTTCAAGGACAAGGACAAGCTATACAACTTGGAAGGTACGGCTTTGTTCCGTATTACTCCTGAGTTTAACGAGCTGGTATCCAAATATTTGAAGGATGCCTTGTATGAAATCGATGAAAATTGATTTTCCGCTTACCTTTGCGTAAAATCCTTCAGATGAAATACGTATGTCTGTTTTGCCTTTTGCTCCTGTTCTCTTGCGGACAGGGAAAAAGGTATCATGATAAATCCACCGAAACACCAAAATCTGCCCTGGTCGCCGATATTTTGAAATTTCAGGAAGAATTGGATGCCAGTTTCAAAGACCCGGAGGAATCCCCGCTACCGGATAAATATAAAAAGGATTTTGAGGGATTGGATTATTTTGAACCGGACACTACCTATGTGGTGAAGGCCAAGTTGGTGCGTACACCGGATGCTGCGCCATTTTTTATGCCCACTACTACGGATAGGAAAACGCATGAGGTTTTGTATGGTATTGCCCATTTTACCTTAAACGGTGAAGAACGCCAATTGGAGATTTACCAAAGTCTGGACCTGATCCAACAGGAACAGTACAAGGATTATTTGTTTTTGCCTTTTAATGATGCCACCAATGGAGAAGAAACGTATGGTGGAGGTCGTTATATCGATCTTTCCATTCCCGATGGGGATATCTTGGTAATCGATTTCAACAAGGCCTATAATCCTTATTGTGCCTATAATAAAAAGTACTCCTGCCCTCTAGTGCCAAGGCAAAATTATTTGAGAACTAAGGTGAGAGCAGGAGTTAAAGACTTTCATAAAGACTAAAAAAGCCTTACACCAACGGAATAAGGCTTTTCGTTTTTACATATGATTTGTATCTAGAAAGAATAGATGGCTGCAAAAAGTACAGAGGCCAAGCTTTTGGTTGGGGCCAAATCATTGTCGATAAAAGTATCTTCGGAAGAGCTATCCAATCGAATTTCTGGTTTTAGAATAAGGTCTCCAATAGTAGCACTACCGGTCAATGTAACTGCGAAAACATTTCCGTCTCCATCTGGATCGGCTCCAACTCCGGTTATTTCTTGACCAAAGAAATCTCCCGCCATGAAATATTCACCACGTAGACCCAAGCTGAAGGTTTCAGATACGGCATATTGTGGATAAAGGGCAACACCTGTGAAAGAACCGCCATTATCTTCAATAGAGAAGTGGGCGGCGTTCAATCCCAAGTAGAAATCTTCGGAAAGATCAAATCCGCCGGTAAAATCGATTTCATAGCTGCTTTGGCTGTAAACAAAGTTCAAAAACTGACCGGAATATCCCAATTGTGCACCAACGGCATAATCACCGGTTGGGTTGAACTCGGTAAGGTCTGTTGGGTTCATTACGGCCAACATAGCAGACCAATCGCTTCCAAGATCAAAATCAGCTTTCAAACCTGTATGGCTAAAAGGTCCATAAGAGAATAGGTAAGAAGTACTGTAGTTGAAGTTGGAAACTGGAGAAATTACCTCATATCCCAAGAAAGTGTTGAAGTTACCAAAGGTAAGGGTTACCTTATCACTAACATTCCAGTACACATACAATTGGTTCACAATGTCACCGGTGGCAGAATACATTGGGGAAGCAAAAACAGCATCCGTACCACGTGGGCCAAATACCAAATCGGCCACAAATCCTACTTTTTCACCTTCATAAGCGGCAACTAGGTTGGCCATGCCCAAAGAAAATCCTGGTAAGTTGGCAAATGATGAACCCGGAGCAATGGCATCCTCGTCATTTGGAGCGGTCATGTTGGCTCTGTAGTAGGCATCTACCGATCCACTGAAGCTAAATTTTGGTTTTTCTTCCTCTTCTTGTGCAAAAGCAGAAATTGATACCAATGAAAGTATGGCAAAGGCCAAATTTTTTCCGAAATTTGTATTTATAATCGCTTTCATATCATAATCATTTTGAGTTGTCCCATTGGGACAAATTGTTGTTTAAATTGTGAGTTTTTGATTGAAAAGGTTATCAACGGAGCGTTTGGCAGAACGCTCCGTTTTCTTTTCTTGATGTTGTGAGTTTTTATTTGTTCTGGGTGGTGATGTGCTCTGGATAAGCTTCCACGCCATGCTCGTGAATATCGAGCCCTTCGATTTCTTCTTGTTCTGATACGCGAAGACCGATAGTTTTCTTCAAGATGAAAAGGATCACAAAAGTACCAAGGGCTGCCCAGGCGATGTAAGACAAAGATCCGTAAGTCTGAACCCAAAGAAGTTTGGCACTTCCTCCGTATAACAAACCACCATCCAAAGCGAACAATCCGATCAAAACGGTTCCTAGGAATCCACAAACCCCGTGTACTGAAATGGCACCAACCGGGTCATCGATTTTGAACTTTTTATCGATAATCTCAATGGAGAATACTACGGCCAATCCACAAAGGAGACCAATAGCAAGACTTCCAACAGCACTAACGGCACCACAACCAGCGGTAATGCCCACCAATCCGGCCAATGCACCGTTCAAGGTCATAGAGATGTCTGCTTTTCCGTAACGGACCCAAGTTAAAAGTAATGCGGCGATGGCACCCATGGCAGCGGCCAAGTTGGTGTTGATGATTACGCTGGAAGCAGCAATGGTATCGTCACCGCCCCAGGCCAACTGGGAACCTCCATTAAATCCGAACCATCCCAACCAAAGGATCAATACCCCTAGGGCACCGTACATCATGTTGTGACCGGGAATAGCTTGCGCTTTACCATCTACGTATTTTCCGATACGTGGACCAACCATGATAGCGGCCACCAAAGCAGCACCTCCACCAACGGCATGTACAACAGATGAACCAGCAAAATCGATAAATCCAGCGGTGTTCAACCAAGCATCATCATCAAATGGCCAGTACCAGCTACCGGAAATTGGGTAGATCAATGTGGTCATTACGGCTGAGAAAATAAGATATGTGGAAAACTTGGTTCTTCCTGCAATGGCACCTGATACAATCGTGGCAGCGGTTGCACAGAATACGGTTTGGAAGAACAGGTTGTACCAATCTGTCGCACTGAAAAAGAAATATCCTTGATCAGAGGGGCTAGTCCTGAAGAAACCTCCGGCCACTAGGTCGCTACCGTACATGATACCGTAACCCAAGGCCCAGAACATGACCGAGCCAATGGCAAGGTCCATAAAGTTCTTCATTATAATGTTACCAGAGTTCTTACTACGGGTAAAACCTACCTCGACCAAGGTAAATCCTGCCTGCATAAAAAAGACCAAAACACCTGCAATGGTGATCCATAGTGCACCCATGTCACCAGTGATGGCTTCCACGGCTTTTTCTATCGCTTCTTGTTCTTGTAGAATCATAATCTAAATTTTTTTGAGTTGTTTTTTGGTTATACTTTTAATTGATTCCGGCGCTACCGCTTTCTTTGGTTCGGATTCTGTATGCCTCGATCATGTCGGAAACGAAGATTTTACCATCTCCTACGTTACCGGTGCTTGCAGTGTCCAATAACACGTTTACGGTTCTTTCCAGAAAGTCATCGGATACCACGATAACCAAATACCTCCTCTGTATATCGCTGGTGCTGTAAGAAATGCCACGATACACATGTCCTTGTTTTTCATTGCCAACTCCCGTTACATCCCAGTAACTAAAGAAGTTGACCTCAATCTGATGCAGTGCTTTTTTCACTTCATCAAACTTCGATTTTCTAATAATTGCCTCGACTTTTTTCATAATTAAGTAGTTAATTGATGTCTCAAATATATAGTAATTCGTAAAAGACTATTAAAAAAGGGAGGGTTATGCATCTATTTTTATGGGTATAAAAAAAATACCCCTAATATTTTAGGGGTATCTAATTTTAAGTAAACTTTTGTTATTTATTTGTTGATTTTTTTTTAACATTCTTCCTTTGGAAATTAATTTTTGTCATTAAACACCAATAAAGGAGGTGTTAATGTTTAAGTTTTAACAAAAATTAACTATAAAAATGTAATTTGTAACTAACCCATTTGTTTGGCAAGCCAGAGCCCTAAAATAACGGCAAGGACCCCAAAACAGATGCTTGCGGCCATATAAATACCCAAGTTTAACAGATCTCCGTTCCTTAAAAGGGAATGTTTTTCGAATGCGAAGGCGGAAAAGGTGGTGAACCCACCACAAAATCCTGTGGCGAAGAACAAAGTGCTATTGTAGGATAGAATATTTCCTTTTGCGGACAACCCTAAAACAAGTCCGATGAGCAAACAGCCTAAAATATTGACAAGAAAGGTGCCAAGGAAAAAATTTTGAAGTAAAGGATTTAGGGGTTTGGAAATCAGGTAGCGCAATACGCTGCCAAATCCCCCACCCAGAAAAACAAGAAAGGCCTGTTTCATGCCCTAAAGGTACAAACTATACCGCTTCCTTGTATTCGGTTTCGGAAGCCTCTCGGGGGAAGAGTCTTGGAGACGAGGTCTCCGAAATTTTTTGAATCGGTTTTCTCAATCTTTCGCCTGCCCCGTTGACGCTAAAGATCAACAGTATTGCATTAATAGCGAGCAAAATGAAAAGGATGCTAAGGAATAACGTCATTTTTTCTGCCAAATTAATGTTAAACAAAAGTACGTCTTTTCCTATAGTATACGAATCAAACCCATTTTAATGTTGTGTAAATGAGCATTTTTGTGGTAAACCCAATACAGGTGTTAATTTTTAAGAAAGTATTTGATAAGGAACAGGATTATTATAAAAGTTATAAAGGAAACGAGGATCCAGATAACGCCCTTATAATTTTTTCGATGGAGTTTTTTGTCCTTTTTATAGGATAAGGTGACGATTACTACAAATACCACAAAAAAAAGAATGGCAAAGATTAGCTGTCCCGTGCTGAACATATTTTTTACTTTTATGCAAATCTAAATCAAATCGAGAGCAATGGAAAGTAAAATAAAGGCAGTGGAACTTTTTCACAATTCCTTCGGACTTGGAGTGCTACATGAGCCAGTGGCAAATCTGGGGAAAGAGAAAAATATGTTGAGGTTCAATTTGATGGATGAGGAGAACAAGGAGTACTTAGAAGCTGCCAATAATGGGGATATGGTAGAAGTGGCCGATGCCTTGGGCGATATGCTCTACATTCTTTGTGGAACCATTTTGGAGCATGGGATGCAGTATAAAATTGAGGAAGTTTTTGAGGAAATCCAAAGAAGCAATATGAGCAAGTTAGGGGCTGATGGTAAGCCGATCTATCGAGAAGACGGTAAGGTGTTAAAAGGCCCCAACTATTTTAAACCTGACATTCAAACCATAATGGACAAATAAAAAAAAGCACCTTTTAAAGGTGCTTTTTCATTTTATTATTCAACAGGATAACGCCATCCGAACTTATCTTCGGCGCGGTTGTACTGTATATCTGTAATTCGCTTTTTCAGCACGGAGGCATAGCTGTTGGTCAATTCCGGAAGGGTGTAATCTTCACCGTGGAACCCAAAACCGGAAATAGGCGACACCACTGCCGCGGTCCCGGCTCCGAACATTTCCTTAAGGGAGCCATTTTTGGCAGCTTCCACCAATTCGTGAACGGAAATCTTCCTCACTTCGGTTTTGATGCCTTCATCCTTGGCAATGTCCAAAATGCTTTTTCGGGTAATTCCGTCCAAGATACGATCGTTGGTTGGGGCGGTCATCAAGGTGTCGTTGATGCGAACAAAAACGTTCATGGCGCCAGCTTCTTCAATGTATTCGTGTGCATTGTCGTCTGTCCAGATGACTTGTTGGTATCCTTTGTCCGCAGCCAATTTAGTAGGGTAGAACTGACCGGCATAGTTTCCACCTGCCTTGGCGTAGCCTACACCACCGTTGGCGGCCCGGGAATAGGTCTCTTCGATCAACACTTTCACCTTTCCTGAAAAATAGGAACCGGAAGGTGCGCAGGCGATGATAAATTTATATTCATTGGCCGGGGAGGCATGGAAACCTGTCCCTGACGCAAAAATAAAAGGTCTGATATATAAGGAACTACCCGCGTTGGTAGGGATCCAGTCACTTTCCAATTGGATGAGCGCATGGAGGCCGTCCATAAAATGGGATTCGGGCAATTGTGGAATGGCCAAACGTTCCGCTGATTTGTTCAGACGCTTGAAATTTTCCAAAGGACGGAACAAAAATACCTTGCCATCCTCATCCTTGTAGGCTTTCATCCCTTCAAAAATGGACTGACCATAATGAAAGATCTTGGCCGAAGGATCTAGGGTAATGGGTTGATAGGGAACAATCTTGGGGGCTTCCCATTCGCCATTTTTGTAATCGCAGACCAGCATGTGGTCGGTATAAACGCTTCCAAAGGACAAATTGTCAAAATCCACGTCATGGATTTTGGAGGTCTTAGCTTTCTCTATAGCTATGTTATTAACCATTGTTTCCATATCACTTACATTTGCAATGTTAAAATTAGCTATTTATTGTTAGTTTTGAACGCTATACAAATCTAAATATCATACTTGATCTACAAACTTTTAAATCTTGTCAAAAATGAAGGTTTTTAACACTATTTCTATTGCATTATTACTGATTTTAGGAATTTCCTCGTGCAAGCATGAGACCATAAAGGGCGATTATTACGGTCAGGAATTCGAAGTTTCGGGCAAAGCTGCGAAAACTTCCACTACCTATGATGGTATTGGTGCCAAGGATTCCCTTCAAACACAGATGATTGGAGAGATTACCGAAGTGTGCCAGGCCAAGGGCTGCTGGATGAAGGTGAAGTTGGATGCCGACAATGAAGTATTTGTTCGTTTTAAAGACTATGGATTTTTCGTTCCCAAGGATGCCGCAGGCAAAACCGTAGTTATGAACGGTGCCGCTTTTTTTGAGGAAATGTCTGTGGAAGATCAAAAACATTTTGCAGAGGACGAAGGTGCTTCGGAAGATGAGATAGCTTTGATCACTGCTCCCAAAAAGACCCTTCGGTTTGAAGCTGACGGGGTGCTCATCGCCAATTAAATCTTGAAAAGAAAGATCATCGTTACAGGGGATGGCTCCAAAACCATCCAAATTGAGGACTGGGACGAACAGTATCATTCCAAGCATGGTGCTGTTCAAGAGGCCTATCATGTTTTTATTGAGCATGGACTTCGATTGTTCCAAAACGATGAGATCCATATTCTGGAAATAGGCTTTGGAACAGGTCTCAATGCCCTCATTACCTTATTGGAAGCTCCAAAGCAACATCTTAAAATACAATATGTTGGGGTAGAAGCGTATCCTGTTACCATGGAGGAAGTGGAGCATTTGGATTATTGTCATCAATTAAAGGTGGAAGATTCAGAGGAATTGTTCCAGATGATGCATCAATCCAATTGGGGAGAGGTGATTTCTGTGACCGATTCTTTTCAACTACTCAAGCAAAAGATGGATTTTAGGGAGATCAAGGAACAGAATCTGTTCAACCTCATTTATTTTGATGCTTTTGGCGCAAGGGTACAGCCTGATCTTTGGACAGAGGATGTCTTCAAGATTATGTATGATGCCATGGTAAAAGGAGGGATTTTGGTCACTTACGCAGCCAAGGGTAGTGTGCGTAGGGCCATGCAGGCGGTTGGCTTCACCGTTGAACGTTTGCCCGGACCTCCAGGAAAAAGGGAAATGCTCCGAGCCACCAAAATCTAAGGCTTGTCAACATATTGTTAAAGTAGGTGACTTGGATTATCTTAAAAAGTTTTAAAGTTTGAACAATAGTGTTAAACCTAAATTAACGTCTCATAAACAGCCATTTAAACCACTAAATTTGTCTCAAAATGATAGTATGAGGGTGTTGATTACAGGGGCAACGGGTCTGGTGGGCCAAGCAATCACCAATGTCTTACATTCCAAAGGCATTCCCGTGAACTATTTAACAACAAGCAAAGATAAAATCACCAAATCGGAAGATTTTCAAGGTTTTTATTGGAATCCATCCAGAGGTGAAATAGATGTGGACTGTTTTGAAAATGTACAGGCCATCATCAACTTGGCAGGTACTACTATTGCCAAAAGATGGACCCCTATCCACAAGAAAAAAGTAATCTCCAGTAGGGTGAAAAGTTTAAAGACCCTTAAAAAAGGATTACAGCAAGCAATGGACAATGATGTGGAATGTTTGGTTTCTGCATCGGCCATTGGCGTTTACCCCGATTCCCTTTCCCATTATTATGAAGAGGACGAACAGGTTCTGGATAATGGATTTTTGGGCAAGGTGGTCAAAAAATGGGAAGCCGAGGCGGATACGTTCAAAGAACTCGATATCAATGTGGCCAAAGTCCGTATTGGGGTTGTTTTATCCATGGAAGGTGGAGCATTACCCAAATTGGCACAACCCATTAAGAATTTTGTAGGTTCACCACTAGGTAGTGGCGACCAATGGCAATCTTGGATCCATATTGAAGATTTGGCCCAACTGTTTGTCTTTATTGTGGAAAATGACCTGAAAGGGGTTTATAATGGGGTGGCACCCAACCCAGTGACCAACACCAAAATGACCAAGGAGGTGGCTCGAATATTGGAACGCCCGTTATGGATGCCACATGTGCCCAAATTTGTGTTGAGAGCAGTATTGGGCAAAATGTCGACCTTAGTATTGGCCAGCCAACGGGTAAGCAGCAAAAAGATTGAAAAGAAGGGATTTACCTTTCAGTATAACAACATTTGTACCGCTTTGACGGATTTGTTCTCTGGTGAAAGGGACGAGGAGACTTCCCCATTGGAGGCCGCTAAAAATGAGCTCGTCTGATTTAAAAGGTTCAATACGATACGATTAACAATCCGCCCAGGCGGATTTTTTTGTGATTTGTGGTGACATTTTGACATTTTTGGACAATTGGCAGTACTTTTGCCATTTCAAATCGGAAACAAAACAGACATAAAATGAGCAATAACAGTAAGGTTGAGGAAATGGAAGATGAGCTAAACAATGGCCAAACGACCGATAGTACTGAGCTGAACGAAGAAAATAGGGATATGGACCAAAATGATGGACAGGAAGAAACTGTTTCTGTGGAGGATCAATTGAGGAAAGATTTGGCCCAAGAAAAGGATAAATTCCTAAGGCTTTTTGCCGAATTTGAGAATTTCAAGAAAAGAACCTCAAAAGAACGCATGGATTTGTTCAAAACGGCAGGACAAGAAGTCATGGTGGCCCTATTGCCGGTTATGGACGATTTTGACCGTGCCCTGAAAGAACTTTCCAAATCCGAGGATAAGGAAATGTTCACAGGCGTGGAGCTCATCAGCAATAAATTTAAGGAGACCCTAAAGAATAAAGGTCTGGAAGAAGTTGAGGCAAAACCAGGCGATGCCTTTGATGCCGATGTGCATGATGCCATCACCCAAATTCCGGCACCCGATAAAAAGCTAAAAGGTAAGATCATTGACGTGGTCGAAAAAGGCTTCAGACTTGGAGATAGAATCATCAGGCACCCAAAAGTTGTGGTAGGTAACTAGTACTATATGAAGGAGGATTTTTACGAAATATTGGGAGTCTCCAAGGGAGCGTCCGCAGCGGAAATAAAAAAAGCCTATCGAAAGAAGGCCATTGAATACCATCCTGACAAGAATCCTGGTGATGCCAAGGCGGAGGAAATGTTCAAAAAGGCCGCAGAAGCCTACGAAGTTCTTGGTGACCCGGACAAGCGGGCCAAGTATGATCAGTTTGGTCATGCCGCTTTCGATGGAAGTGGAGGCTTCGGTGGCGGGGGTATGAACATGGACGATATCTTCAGTCAGTTTGGGGATATTTTCGGTGGTGCCTTTGGTGGCGGATTCAGTGGTTTTGGTGGCTTTGGCGGCGGACAACGCAGGGTAAAGGGGAGCAACCTTCGCATCCGTGTAAAACTGAATCTAGAAGAAGTGGCCCACGGGGTAGAGAAGAAAGTGAAGGTTCGTAGAAAGGTACAGGCAGATGGGGTAACCTATAAAACCTGCCCAACCTGTAACGGAACAGGACAGATTACCAAGATTACCAATACCATTTTGGGAAGAATGCAGACCGCTACTACTTGTAGTACCTGTGGCGGTTCTGGGCAGACCATTGATAAAAGACCTGCAGGTGCCGATGCCCAAGGACTTATCATGGAGGAGGAGACGGTTTCCATCAAAATTCCACCAGGCGTAGAAGATGGCATGCAGCTAAAAGTTGCTGGAAAAGGAAATTCCGCTCCAGGAAATGGGGTTCCAGGAGATTTGTTGGTGGCCATTGAAACCGTGGAGCACGAAACCTTGAAAAGGGAAGGTGACAACCTACATTATGACCTTTATATCAGTATTTCGGAAGCCGTTTTGGGCAGTTCCAAAGAAATCGATGCCATTGGCGGAAAAGTGCGCATTAAGCTCGAAGCAGGAATCCAATCCGGTAAAATATTGAGATTGAGGGGTAAGGGTATCACCAGCTTGAACGGATATGGTAGCGGGGACCTTTTGGTTCACGTGAATGTATGGACCCCTAAAGAAGTGAACAAGGAACAGAAAGAGTTTTTTGAGCGCATGCAAAATGATGAGAATTTTACACCAAAACCGGAAAAATCCGATAAATCTTTCTTTGAAAAAGTGAAAGATATGTTCTCTTAGGTATAAAAAAACGTTCTGTTTAAATAAAAAACGTATATTTGAAACTGATGTTGGGTGACCGATATCTAATTTTCTTTTTCATAGCAATTTTTTTCCCATCCTTGAATTTTTTAAGGGTGGGTTTTTGTTTTTAAGGGATATCAGGTATTGGGCAATTACATATCTTTGAAAAAATTGTTTGCATGGATCATATCCTTGTTGCCAAAAATGTTTCCAAAACCTATGGAAACTATACAGCGTTGAGCAACATATCTCTTGAGATTCCTAAGAATTGTATTTATGGACTTTGAGGCCCTAATGGGGCAGGGAAGACCTCTTTTATACGCATCATCAACCAGATTACGCACCAAGATGATGGCGAAATATTTTTCAATGGGGAACATTTGTCCCCAAAGCACATTGCCCAGATTGGGTATTTGCCTGAGGAAAGGGGGTTGTACAAGAGCATGAAGGTGGGGGAACAGGCCCTTTATCTTGCCCAGCTCAAAGGATTGTCCAAACACGATGCCAAGGAGCGACTTAAATATTGGTTTGAACGATTGAATATTGGCGATTGGTGGAACAAGAAAATCCAGGAACTATCCAAAGGAATGGCGCAAAAGATTCAGTTTATTGTTACGGTACTCCATGAACCCAAGTTGCTGATTTTTGATGAACCGTTCAGTGGTTTTGATCCCATCAATGCCAACATCATAAAAGATGAAATCCTAAAATTGAAGGAACAGGGAACCTCTATCATTTTTTCCACCCACAGAATGGAATCCGTGGAGGAATTGTGTGAATACATCGCCTTGATCCATAAATCGGAAAAGATTTTGGATGGTAGATTGGCAGACATCAAAAACGCCTACAAGAACAATATTTTTGATGTAGGCCTTCAAGTGGAAGCAAATAGGGAAGCCCTAATGAAATCCTTGGCGGAAAAGTTCAACATCCTTTCCTCCAACCTGGAAAAACAAGAAGGCCATTTGGACTTTAAAGTTCAATTGCCATCATCCCATACGGGAGATATTTTAAGGGAATTGTCCACCATGGGGAACCTTTACCGTTTTGATGAAACCATCCCTTCGGCCAACGACATTTTTATTCAAACCGTAAACAATAAAGAAAATGGCAAGTAAGCTCGGATTGATCATAAAACGGGAATATTTGGCTAAGGTCAGGAACCGTTCTTTTATTGTAATGACCATATTGAGCCCACTATTGATCGTGGGTATGATCGTGTTGATCGCCTATTTGGCAAAGATCAATGATAATGAGACCCGGGTCATCTCTGTTTTAAATGAAAGTTCTTTTTTTCAGGAGGAATTTAAGCCTTCCAAAAGTTTGACTTTTGTACAATTGGAACACCTTACTTTGAATCAGGCCAAGGATTCTACCAATGCATTGGAATATTATGGGTTGTTGCACATTCCTGAAGGTGATACAGTGGAAGAAGTGGCCCACGCTACGTATTTGTTCACCAAAGACAATCCCAATTCCGGGGTTACCCAAAAGTTGGAATCGATTTTCCAAAGACAATTGCGTCAGGACCGGCTAAAAAAACTTGGGGTGTCTTCCAATCAGTTTTCCAATGTGGAAGCCCCATTCGAAATCAATCTGGCCACTTTTGATGGTGAAAGGAGCATAAAGGGGATTAATGAGATCAAGGCTTTTATTGGTGGTGGTTTCGGATATGCCATCATGATGTTCATTATCATTTACGGTGGGTTTGTAATGCGTAGTGTGATCGAAGAAAAGACCAGTAGGATCATTGAAGTCATCATCTCATCCGTAAAACCCTTCCAGTTGATGTTGGGTAAGATAGTAGGTAATTCCCTCGCTGGATTGACCCAGTTTACCATTTGGATCATTTCTGCATCAGTGTTGTTGTCATTGGTGGTGATGGTATTGGGGATTGATCTCAGTGCCTTGTC
>JASBTS010000220.1 GCA_030148305.1 Allomuricauda sp.
ATTGGATCTGGACAAATTGACCAAATTCAAAACAGCCAAAGCCATTGAAGCCGCAGCCCAAAACGAAGGCGGAACCGCTGGTGCCGGAATGGGCATGGGCATGGGCTTTGTATTGGCCCAGCAAATGGGTGGCATGATGGGTGGTACGACCCAAGCGCAACCCCAAATGAGCGCTGCACAGACAGGAGGTACCATGCCTCCACCAATGCCTGCCCAGACCCTATATTATTATGCCTCGAATGGGGTACAGCATGGTCCAGTAACCTTTGAACAACTGCAATCCCTTTTTGCATCGCGCACCGTTAACCGAGACAGTTTGGTGTGGAAACAAGGCATGGCCGCTTGGACCGCTTTAAAGGATGTGGAGGAATTGAAATCGTTTTTGGGCGGTAACACTCCGCCGCCATTGCCTGGACAATAATTTTTACGCTGTCATTCTGAGCGAAGCGAGGAATCTTATGGTTTATAGTCAACGTGAGATACTTCACTTCGTTCAGTATGACATATAAATAAATGTCGACCAGCGGAATCCAAAAAAACAATACGATTCCCGCTTTCTCGGGAAAGACAACATGGAAGAACCGGCAATCCAAAAATCAGAACTCAAAAAAACCTGCGTCAATTGCGGGGCGGAACTCACATACAAACCCGGGACCACCAGCATTACTTGTGAGTACTGTGGCCATGAAGAGGCCATTGCCGTCAATGAAAATGGCTTTGAGGAACTGGAGTTATATCCCTACCTCAAGGAAATGGGGTCGCAAAGGCATAGTGAGGAAATCTCCATGCTGCATTGCAAGAATTGCGGTGCCGACCAACATGTGGAGGAAAATTACAAATCGCTCCATTGCGTGTACTGTGGTCAACCTTTGGTGGTGGAAGATGCCTACAAGGAGAATTGGATCTTGCCCGGGGCCGTGTTGCCGTTTCAAATCGATAAAAACCAGTCGTTCCGCATTTTCAAGAATTGGGTGAAACGGCTGTGGTTTGCCCCGAACAATTTAAAAAAGGCCGCTCTGGACCCCCAATTTACCAAAGGGCTCTATCTACCCTATTGGACCTTTGATGCGCAATTGTATGCCTCCTATATCGGTCAGCGAGGCGAATACTATTATGAAACGCGAAGGGTTCGGAATGCGAACGGTAAAATGGTGACCCAACAGGTCCGGAAAACCCGTTGGTACCCTGCGTCCGGGGAAGTTTCGGGGTTTGTGGACGATACCTTGATCAAGGCTTCCAAACAAAAATCGGGAAGGATTCCGGGAAAGATTGCCTATTGGGATTTGAAAAAACTACAACCCTTTGATAGTGGTTACCTATCGGGTTTTGTGACCGAAAAGTATACGATTTCCTTGAACGAAGGACATCTACATTCCAAGGAAGTGGCCCGCGACATTGCCACTCGCTGGTGCATGCAGGACATTGGGGGTGACACCCAAAGGGTAACGTCCATGGACATGAAACTTACCGAAGAAACCTTCAAACATATCCTATTGCCCGTTTATGTGAGTGCTTACCGGTACAACGGCAAGGAGTACAATTTTTTCATCAACGGGGAAAATGGGAATATTTCAGGTACGCGACCTTATAGTTTCTGGAAGATTTTCTTTGCCGTGTTATTGGGCTTGATTGTGATTGGTATTATTGTTTTCCTATCAAAAAAATAGTTTCAGGTCAGTCCGAGTGATTTCCGAAGGGAATCGTATCGAGAACCTTTTACAGCATTTTTGTCGTACTGAGGAGTCCTTGGGAACGACGAAGTATCTCATACCTAACCTGGGATTCTTCATCCCGATAGCTATCGGGACATACAGAATGACACCGAGACCATTACTCAAACACCAAACACACCGGATTGGGCAATGCAGTCTCGTTCAAATAGGTAAGGGTGCCTTTTTCGGCATCCCTTTTAAAGACCACAATGTTGCTGGTTTTCTTATTGGCCACCAACAAATACGCTCCCGTGGGGTCCATGGAAAAATTACGGGGCCAATCCCCATGCACGGATTCCCTTCCTACCAAACTCAAAGTTCCCGATTCAGCATTCACTGAAAAGATCACAATGGTATTTTCTCCCCGGTTGGAACCGTACAAGAATTTCCCGTCGGGGGATAAATGAAGGTCTGCACAGGCATTGTTTCCTTGATAATTGAGATCCAACGTTTTTACCACTTGGATTTCTTGGTAATCCCCTTTCGTGTCTTTTTCAAAAACGGAAATGGTGCTGTTCAGTTCGCTGATCACATAAAGCATCTTTCCTCCTTCACCAAAGGTGAAATGTCGCGGTCCGGCACCATCAGCAAAGGGTAAGGATGGCTGTGAACCAAGAACATACTCCCCATTTTCTTTTTTATATCTTTTAATGGCGTCCAATCCCAAATCCGTCACCATCAATCCATCAGCAGTAAATTGGGTCATATGGGCGTGGGATGTTTTGGTGCTATCCAAAAGTTTGTGATCTATGATCTGCGGATGTTCTTTCAATGAACCATCAGCATTCAACTTAAAAAGGGCCACATTGCCCCCTGTATAATTGGCCACGGCCAAATGTCCATCCCCGGAAAGGGAAACATGACAAGGATTGGCCCCCTGGGTACCCAAGCTGTTCTGGATTTCCAATACTCCATCATTTAGGGCAAAAGCGGTTACGCCTCCTCCCAAGCTATCAAAATCGGCAGTTTCTTGAACCGCATATAGGTTTTTATGGTCCTTGGAAAGGGCCAAATACGAAGGATTGGTCAATTTGGCCGCCAATTGTTTATGGGCCAACTCACCCGTTCCCGAATCGAAGGTATAGGTGTAGATGCCTTCACTATCACCATCGGTATAGGTGCCAACAAAAAGGGTGTACATGGGCTTTTCTTCAGGTTTTTCCTTACAGGCCAATGCTAATAGGATCATCAGACTGGCAAAAAGTGATTTTTTCATGTTTGTTACGTTACGACCCCCAAATTAAACATTCTTTGCGGATGCCATCCCATTAAGTCAATTCCTTCTTGATTTCCTTTCCCAAATAAATGCCCGTGACCACCGTGGCCAATACATCGGCTATCGGGAATGAAAGCCAGACACCGGTTTCTTGAAAAAACTTGGGTAACAACAAAATCAACGGAATAAAGAAAAAACCTTGCCGGGTCAAGGTCAGCAATAAGGCTGGAATGGCCTTGCCCACTGCTTGAAAATAGGCCGCCCCGATCAATTGGAGCGCAATAATGGGCGTAGCAGCAAATACCAGCCGCATGGCAAATGGGGTATGCTGCAATACAAATTGATTGGTGGCCAATTCTTCTGCGGACAGTCCTGGTCGATTGCTCAGGAACAACGACGCAAACTCGCCTGGGAAAAGCATTAAAACCACAAAAACCAACGTCGCTACCAAAGCGGCGTATTTAATGGCGGTGTATATGGATTCCTTTACCCGGTCGTAATAAGCGGCACCGTAGTTATAGCCGGCAATGGGCAAAAAGCCTTGGGTGACCCCAAAAACGGGAAATAAAGCGAACATCAACATTCGGCCAATAATGGCGTAGACCGCTACCATGGGCTCCCCACCCAAGTTGAACAAGATATTGTTCATGAGCAGGTAGGTGATACTGGTAACCGCCTGTCTAGCAAGGGTCACAAAACCTAAAGAACTTATTTCACGAAGAATGGCTGGATCCAAACCAAAATGGGACAGACTGATCTTCAATTCAGAATGTTTCGATAGAAAAAAATAAAAGATGTAGCCAAAACACAACAGGTAACCTACGGTTGTGGCCCATGCAGCACCTTCCATGCCCCAATCAAAAATGTAGATGAAAATGTAATCCATCAGCAGGTTGCCGACGGAGGGAATGATCATGGCGATCATGGCGAACTTGGGTTTCCCTTCGGCCCGAATCACCGTGTTTCCCATCATACAAAGGGCCAAAAAGGGCACGCCGTACAAAATGATGGTATAATAGATTTTGGCAGGGTCAAAAATGGCTCCCTTACCTCCAAACGCCGGAATCAGGTTGTCCACATAATATAAGCCAAGGGCCACCATGGTCACGGTGACCAAAAGTGTCAGCGTAATCTGGTTTCCAAACGTTTTTAGGGCCTTTTCATGGTTGTTGGCACCCAAGGCACGGGAAATGATACTGGAACCCCCAATACCGATGGCCATTCCCAAAGCGGCAATAAAAAAGGAAACGGGCAACACTACGTTGATGGCAGCAATGGCGATGGAGCCTATCCAATTGCCTACAAAAATGGAATCGACCAGTACGTTCAGCGACATCACCAAAATACCGATGGATGCCGGAACGGCCTGCTTGATCAATAATTTTCCGATGGGCTCCTTCCCGAGTTCTTCAGAGGTAACTTTGGCCATGCCAAGGGTTGTTCGTTTGGTATAAGACTAGCGTGAACAGAATGGTTCCCTCAAATCTACAACGCATCCACCAAACTATCCTTGTTCTTGGACAGTTTTTTGGCGATGCTGTCCCAAAGTCCTACTCTGCGTTCCAAAGCTTTTTTGCTGAAAGTAAAAACATCTTCCCATTTCTGCTCATCGGAACCGCACAGGGCCTTGATCATTTTAACCGCCAAGGGTCCATGTTCGTCACCGTCCAACTCAATATGCCTTTTCAGATAGTAGGAAAGTTTGGCGTATTTGATCGGGCCATTTTCGCCGGATTGCTCGATGATTCCCAAAAACATATCGGGTATCAGGTCTTCCCTTCCAAAGGTAAAGGCCGCTGCTATTATATGGGGTTGTTGGGTGTTGATGACCTCAAAGGTGAACTGCAAAAAATCCTTTTCCGCTTGGTCCAGACCAGCGTCTTCGATTTGTTGGGATATATACTCCAAATCGGTAAACGTGGAGATGACCTGTAACACTTTGGAAGTGTCGGCTTCCACTTCTTCCATGGCATCGAGGTACATTTCAAAATGGCTTTTGGCCTCCCCTAACTCGTTAAAATCGCTTTCCTCTTCCAACACAATCTCGTTGATGAAGCGGGCTACGGACGCCTCCGAAGCGGGCTTCCAAGGAAGGGAGGTACAGGTCAAATGTTGCTGTAATGCCTTCAATAAGGACATAAAATCCCAAACGGCATACACATGGCTTTCCATGAAGATCTTGATGTCCTCCACCGATTCCAATTGGGCATATAGGGGATGGTTTTTGAGTTGGTCACGCACCCCTTGCAGGTGATGCTCCAAGTGTTCCATTTTCATAGCACTATTTTATTATGATCTTATTGAATGTGATATTCGGGCAAGGCACCGTTTTTTTCCCATGTGTTGATCCATTCGGCCATCAATTCGGCCCAATCGTCACGGTCGTTCAAACAGGGAATGTGGATGTAATCTCCGCCCCCCGCTTCTTGGAACTGGTGTTTGCCTTCCATGGCGATTTCTTCCAACGTTTCCAAACAGTCACTCACAAAAGCAGGGGTAATCACTGCCAGTTTCTTGACCCCTTTCTGGGCCAAGCGTTCAAATTCCTTATCGGTAAACGGTTGTAACCAAGGATCGCTCCCCAATCGGGATTGAAAGGATGTACTGACCTTATCTTCGGGAAGACCCAATTGTTTTTTGACCCGTTCAGTAGTGTCCAAACACTGATGTTTGTAACAGGTATGGTGGGCCACGGAATTGGTTTGGCAACATTTGCCATCCAATTTGCAGTGCGACTTGGTTGGATCCGACTTTTTAATGTGGCGTTCCGGAATGCCGTGATAGGAGAAAAGGATATGATCGTAATCAAAATCCTTTAACCCTTCGGCTATGCTATGGGAAAGAATTTTTATAAAATCTGGATTACTGTAAAAAGCAGGCAGGGTAGTCAATTGCATTTCCGGGAAAAATTCCGCCTGCACGTCCATTGCTTTTACCACCACGGTCTCGTAAGACGACATGGCGTAGTGTGGGTACAAGGGCACCAAAAATACCTCTTCCACACCTTTATCCTTCAGCTCTTGCAACCCTTCCTTGATGGACATGGAGCCGTATCGCATTCCTAAGGCAACCGGCAATTGGGTATGTTTTTGCACTTTTTCGGCAAACCGTTGGGAGATCACAATCAAGGGAGAGCCTTCTTCCCACCATATTTTGGAGTAGGCCTCTGCCGAACGCTTGGGGCGTGTGTTCAAGATAATGCCCCGAACGATGATGTTCCTTAAAACCGGATTTACATCGATGACGCGCTCGTCCATCAAAAATTCATCCAAGTACGGTTTCACATCTTTTGCGGTGGGGCTGTCGGGCGAACCCAAGTTGACCAATAAGACTCCTTTTTGCACGGCTTTCTATTTTGAGCAGCAAAAATAATACACGTGACCGACTTTGTCCTTGGCACATCAAAATACTTTCTTATGATAAAATAATGAATCTCGATTTTGTTCAAGCCTTATCTGTGGGCATTTCTCCCTACTTTTGTGGATATGGAGTCTTTACAAGAGCAAGTTTCCAAAGAATCCCTGATCTATCTGGGCATTGCCCTGCTCGTTCTGGTGTTTTTATATTGGGGCACTTCCATAGTCATGAAACGAATGGGCAAAAGCCCAAGATACCTCTTACCAACAGGTTCCTTTAGAAAACTGGCCACACCGTTAGTGTTGATTTTCTTTTCCGTTCTCCTTAGGATGAAAGCACTTCGCGATGTCCTAAATTTGGAAGAAGCAGGGTTTTGGTTCAGAAAGGCAAGTACGTTGTTGTTCATTTTTGCGATGAGTTGGGTAATGATTGCCCTGCTACAGATCGTTAAACAAATTGTGATCCGAAATTATGATGTTGGGGTTGCCGACAACCTGAAGGCCCGGAAAATCTACACCCAGTTTACCATTTTGGAGCGGATTTTCATTTTCATCATCATCTTGCTGGCCGCTGGCTTTGCCCTGATGAGCTTTCCCGAAATCCGAAAATTGGGGCTGAGTGTCTTTGCCTCTGCGGGTGTAGCGGGAATCATTATCGGTTTTTCGGCCCAAAAATTCATCGGGACCATATTGGCGGGTATCCAGATTGCCATTGCACAACCCATTAAACTGGATGATGTGGTCATCGTGGAGGGCGAATGGGGCCGTATTGAGGAAATAACCCTGACCTATGTGGTGGTGGCCATTTGGGACAAGCGTCGGTTGATCGTTCCTACCCCCTATTTTATCGATAAGCCTTTCCAAAACTGGACCAAGACCTCTGCCGATATTTTGGGCACCGTTTTTTTGTATGTGGATTACAATGTTCCGTTTGACGCACTTCGGGAAGAATTGACCCGGATATTGGAAAACACAGACCTTTGGGATGGCAAGGTGAACGTTTTGCAGGTCACTGATTCCAAACCCACTTGTGTGGAAGTCCGTGCCTTGATGAGCGCCAAGGATTCCCCCACGGCCTGGGACCTTCGGGTATTGGTTCGTGAAAAATTGATTGTTTATTTACAGGAAAACTATCCGGAAAGTATTGCCAGGACCCGGGTAATGATACAACAAGATAAAAAAGATGAAGTCGATTCATAAAATTGTAATGCTTCCCATGCTTTTGGGAAGCTTCGTAAACGCCCAACAAATTACCTGTTCCCCAAAGGACAAACCCCTTTTTGAAACCAAAATGGCAAATTTGGAAAAAACCCATGCTGCTGGTTTGGGCGATACCATCACAACCGTGGGAAAATCTTTTTTGGGTACTCCTTACGTGGAAAAAACACTGGAAGTAGGGGATACCGAAACCTTGGTGGTGAACCTCAGCGGTCTGGATTGTACCACGTTTGTGGAAAATATTATGGCCTTCAGCCTTATGTTGAAAAACCACGAAACGGATTTTGACACCTTTGCCAAGAATTTAGAGACCATTCGGTATAGAAATGGTGAAATGAATGGGTATCCTTCACGTTTACATTATTTTACGGAATGGATTCGCAACAACGAAAAGAAGGGATTGGTCAAAGATATCACCGCAGAAATCGGTGGTGTGGAATTGGAAAAGCCCATTAATTTTATGGGAACACACCGAAACCTGTACCCGTTTTTGGCCAATGATGAGAACTTTCAGGCCATGCAACACGTTGAACAGGAACTTGCGAAAGAAACATTGTGTTATCTACCCCAAGACCAAATTGCAGGCAAAGAGCAACTCATCCAATCGGGAGACATTATTGCTTTGGCTACCTCCATCAAAGGGTTGGATGTGACCCATACCGGAATTGCCATCCACCAGCCCGATGGCCGATTACATCTACTCCACGCATCCAGCAAAAATGGAGAGGTGGAAATCAGCGAACTGCCCTTGGCAGATTACCTGAAGAACATCAAAAGCAATATTGGGATCATTGTGGCAAGGCCCACCTTACTTTCGCTTTAGACACCATTCAATGGCACCCAAAAGGTGTTGGCGAAATTCGGGTTCATCGTAAGAAGCTTCGGTATGGCCCAGACCGGTGTAAAAAGCCCTGCCCCCATCATATTCATGGTACCAGGCAATGGGGTGATTGTCCCCATTGATTCCACCTTTATAACTGGATTC